>PXBV01000389.1 GCA_003565575.1 Psychroflexus sp.
CCTAGAAATTCGGTGACTACCTCACTTTTAAAAGGCAAATCATTCCGTTCTGTTACAGGAAGCGCATCGATATCCGCTCTTAAGGCAACCACTTTTCCTGGATTATCGCCTTTAAGCGTAGCAACCACTCCCGTGTGGGCTACTCCTGTTTGTACTTCAAGGCCTAAACTCTCTAGATGTTTAGCAATCTTTTTGGCAGTTTCAAATTCTCTGTTGGATAATTCTGGATACTTGTGGAAATCATGACGCCAGTCTATAACTTTA
Source organism: Psychroflexus sp. (assembly GCA_003565575.1). Lineage (GTDB taxonomy): Bacteria > Bacteroidota > Bacteroidia > Flavobacteriales > Flavobacteriaceae > Psychroflexus. The sequence goes on from PXBV01000389.1 coordinate 265, forward strand.
CTTTCTATAGATTCGATGTCTTTTTCTAGTTGCGAATCCATTTGTGAAAAGGCATTCATAAAACAAAAAAATACCAGTAGAGGAGTTAAAAATTTCATATGTTAAAGTTTATAGTTTAATAAGAGTGTAATTTTCTTTTTGAAGTTGAACGTGCATAGACATAGCTGATAAAGCTAGCTTTACCTTAGGGTGCATCATCTCTCTAATGATGTTTCTACTCTTTGCTGATTGTCCGCATAAAACAATGTCAACGCCTTCCTTGTCTAAAACTGTTAGCAGGTCATAATTTGGGTTTTTAAGCCCTTCTTCGTTATGGTAAGTGGCATATTCTCTGTGAGTCAACAAGTCGAAAATGGCAGAGCCGTGAACAACTAAAACGGCTTTCACCTCGTTGTTTTTCAATTCTGATGCACGATGAAGCTGAAGGTGTCTTGCTACTGTCACAAACTTTCTATTAGCATCTGTTATAGAACTTGAAGCATCTGCAACATCAAAATCTATTTTGAAATTTTGATTTAAATCTATCTGGATATCTGCGTCTTCAATTTGAAAAACAGGACCATAAAATTCTAAATCCTTAGAGCTTTGTGCGTAGTTTGAAACAAAACTTAAACATAGGAATAAGTAGATTAATTTTTTCATGGATTTATGATTTAACAGTTACAGCTTCTGGTACTAAGCTAGAATAATCGCCTTTATGTCTGATTACATCTCTTACGATAGACGAAGAAATGTAACTTTTCCCACTAGAAGTGAGTAAGAAAACAGTTTCAATTTTTTCCAGTTTTCTATTGGTGTGCGCAATGGCTTTTTCAAATTCAAAATCGGCTGGATTTCTCAATCCTCTTAAAATAAAATTGGCCTCATTTTCTTTGCAATAATTTACCGTTAAGCCTTTATAGGTGTCCACCTTTATTTTAGGCTCATCCTCAAAAGTTTTTTTCAAAAAATGGACACGTTCTTTTAATGAAAACATATATTTTTTTTCTGAATTGACTCCAATAGCCAAAATAATTTCATCGAAGAGGGTTAAGCCCCTCATGATAATATCGTAATGCCCTAAAGTTACAGGGTCAAAAGATCCTGGGAAAACGGCTCGTTTCATATGTATAAATTTGTCCTAAGATACTTAAAAGTCAATTAGTCTTCAAAATTTGTAATAGCAACTTCCACAGCACTGGTAAAAAGCTGCTGAAGTGAAATACCAGCCGCTTTAGCTTGTTGAGGTAAAATACTAGCTTCGGTTAAGCCTGGGCAGGCATTGCATTCCAGAAAATGAGGCTGATGGTTATGAAAAATAAATTCTGACCGGGTTAAGCCCTTCAATTTTAATAATTTGAAAATTTTAACAGCCAGGTTTTGAACCTCTTCTGTTTGTTCCATGCTTAAATTGGCCGGAGTGATTTCTTGAGATTTACCAAGATACTTAGCTTCAAAATCAAAAAATTCATTTTCTGAAATAATTTCAGTAACAGGCAAAGCTTGTACTTCACCGCCAATATTTATAACACCCACACTCACTTCTCTACCATCTAAAAAAGATTCTATAATCACTTCATCATCTTCTTTAAACGAATGTTCTAAGGCTGCTAAAATATCATCACTATGTTTCACTTTTGAAATGCCATAACTACTGCCAGCTCTGTTGGCTTTCACAAAACAGGGGAGACCTACATGATCTACGATGGATTGCGGGTTTATGTCATCTCCTTTATTCACATAAACATTTTTGGCAGTTTGTATGCCGTGAGCTTTTAAGACAGAAATACAATCCCTTTTATTGAAGGTGAGTGCGGCTTGATAATAATCGCAAGCTGTTTGTGGAATTTTTAAAGTTTGTAAATAGCCTTGAAATAATCCGTCTTCGCCAGGTGTACCGTGTATGGTATTAAAGACACAGTCAAAACCAATAGTTTTGCCGTCAATAGTTACTGAAAAATTAGATTTATCGATAAGAAATTCTTCTCCAGAATCTGTTTTTACAAACCAACGCTCTTTCAGAATATGTGCTCTAAAAACTTTGAATTTTGAATTTGCAGAAAGATGTTTATAAACCACCTCTCCACTTTTGAGTGAAATTTCTGCTTCGCTGGAATAACCGCCCATGGCTACGGCTATAGTTTTGATCATTGTTTAATTTTTTTCAAATATAAGTGTTCAAACTTAATCATCATACGCAATTGTTCCATATCACATCATCCGGCGGAGTTGCTTCAAAAGTGATGTTTTCTTTACGTACAGGATGCGTTATACTGAGTTTTCTAGCATGTAGATGAATACTTCCGTCCTTATTACTTCTGTCAAATCCGTATTTAAGATCCCCTTTTATAGGACAACCAATAGCCGACAACTGACTCCTAATCTGATGATGCCTTCCAGTTTCTAATGAAATGTCTAGAAGGTGATAATTATCTAATGATTTAATAAGTTGATAAGAAAGTACGGCTTCCTTAGATTCTGGAACGGGTTTAATGTGGGCGTAAGATTTATTTTGTTTTGGATTTCGTTTCAGATAATGTATAAGTCTTGCAGAGTCTTGTTTTGGTTTATTTTTGACAACAGCCCAGTATGTTTTTTGGGTGTCTCTATTGGCAAAAGCTTTATTTAATCGCGATAAAGCTTTGGAAGTTTTTGAAAAAACAACAACGCCACTTGTGGGTCTATCCAATCTATGAACTACTCCTAAGAACACATCACCAGGTTTGTTGTACTTTTCTTTGAGGTAAAGTTTCACAACTTCGCTTAATGGTAAATCTCCAGTTTTATCGCCTTGAACAATGTCGCCTGAACGTTTATTGATAACTATGAGATGATTGTCTTCAAAAATAATTTGAAGGTTTTGAGGTGTTGAGTTCATGTAAAAATCTTTTTTATCTAATCAGCCTATTTTAAATAGTAAAAATCAAAATTTTGATTTTTACTAAGGCTCTAAAATGATAGTTAAAAGCCAAGTTTGTTGTTAATAATTATTTTAGAAAGGTTGCGTCCTTTGCGAAAAACTTTGCGGTGATGAGGTGAACATTTTCTATTTAAAACTATAGCTAGCTTTGTTAATACTTGTTGCTTTAAATCTTAACTTTTCAGCTTAGCTTTATTGTATTCGTAATTCATTTGAGCGATATTCAACACAGAAATGTCTTGCGGGCACTCAACCTGACAGGCTTCTGTATTGGTACAATGTCCAAAGTCCAATTCTTCCATACGGTTCACCATATCTACTGTACGTTTGCTACTTTCTTTTTGGCCTTGTGGAAGCTTCGCTAGTTGACTAATCTTTGCTGAAGTAAATAACGCAGCACTCGCATTTTTACAGGTGGCTATACAAGCACCGCACCCAATGCAAGCCGCAGAGTCGAAAGCAGATTCAGACTCTTCATGAGAAACCAAAATACTATTGGCTTCTGGGGCTTGACCTGTATTGACAGAAATATAACCGCCAGCAGCAATAATTTCATCTAATCCTGAACGGTCCACTTTTAAGTCTCGGATTACAGGAAAAGCTTTTGCTTTAAAAGGCTCTACGTAAATGGTATCTCCATCTTTAAAAGAGCGCATGTGCAGTTGGCAGGTAGATGTATTTTTGAGTGGGCCATGAGCAATTCCATTTATCATCACTCCGCATTGTCCACAAATGCCTTCTCTACAATCGTGATCAAATTCAACAGGTCGTTCCCCTTGTTTTGCCAATTTCAGATTAAGCGAATCCAGCATCTCCAAAAAAGACATTTCGGCATCTACCTCATTAAGTGTATAAGATTCTAGATATCCTTTGGTATGTTGATTTTTCTGTCGCCAGATTTTTAAATGTATAACCATAATTTTCAATTATTTATAACTTCGTTGAGTAGGTTGTACATACTCAAATTTTAATGGTTCTTTGTTTAAAATAGGAGAAGAGGCGTCTCCGCTCCATTCCCAAGCAGAAGAGTAAGCAAAATCTTTATCATTACGCTTAGCTTCTCCATCTTCAGTTTGAAATTCTTCTCTGTAATGAGCGCCACAAGATTCGTTTCGATTCAATGCATCAATACACATCAATTCTGCAAGCTCCATATAATCACTCACTCTTCCAGCCCTTTCAAGTTCAGAATTAATATCTTCCACATCGCCAGGCACCAATAAATTGGTTTTATATTCTTCTCTTAGGTTTTGAATTTGAGCAATAGCAGTTTTTAAGCCTTCTTCAGAACGAGATAAACCACATTTATCGTAGAGTATTTTCCCAACTTCACGATGAAATTCTTCTGCAGTTTTGTTGCCTTTCTGTTGTATAAAATGATTTAATTGCTCTTTTACATCTGCTTCAGCCTGTTCAAATGCAGAATGCTTGATGTCCGGTTTTTCAACTTGTATTTGATCTGCTAAATAATTCTGTAAAGTATAAGGCGCGATATAATACCCATCTACACAGGCTTGCAAAAGGGAGTTTGCACCGAGTCTATTAGCTCCGTGGTCAGAAAAGTTGGCTTCACCAATGGCAAAAAGTCCGGGTATGTTGGTCATCAGGTCATAATCTACCCATAGCCCACCCATTGAAAAATGAGCCGATGGCGAAATTTTCATCGGTTCTTTATAGGCATTGATTCCTGTAATTTTTTCGTACATCGAGAATAAATTTCCATAGCGTTCGGCTATGACATCTTTTCCATATTCCTTGATGGCATGTTCAAAGTCCAGATACACTGCATTTTTTAGAGGGCCAACACCTTTGCCAGCGTCAATTTGCTCTTTGGCAGCTCTAGAGGAAATATCTCGAGGAGCTAAATTTCCAAAGGATGGATATTTGCGTTCTAGGTAATAGTCGCGTTCGTTCTCTGGTATGTCATGAGGCGGTCTTTTTTCATCTTTTGCTTTGGGTACCCAAATTCTACCATCATTTCGTAGAGATTCTGACATTAATGTTAGCTTGGATTGGTAAGGACCACTTTGGGGTAAGCTTGTAGGGTGTATTTGTGTCCAACTTGGGTTGGCCATAAAAGCACCTTTTTTATGAGCCCGCCAAATCGCAGAAGCATTACAACCCATTGCCAAAGTGGATAAATAATAAATTTTTCCAAATCCACCTGTTGCTAAAATAACTGCATGAGCAGCATGTCTCTCTATTTTTCCAGTATCTAAATTTCTAGCAATGATGCCTTTGGCCTTACCGTCTATCAAGACCAAATCTAACATTTCATGTCTTGTGTAAAGCTTTACTTTGCCTTGTTCTTTTTGACGCATCAACGCTTGGTAAGCACCAAGTAATAATTGTTGCCCTGTTTGTCCCCGAGAATAAAAGGTTCTAGAAACTTGAACACCTCCAAATGATCTATTGCGTAGGTATCCACTGTATTCACGACCAAAGGGAACACCTTGTGCTACCGCTTGGTCTATCAAACTCGCTGAACATTCTGCTAGGCGGTAGGTATTCGCTTCACGTGATCTAAAATCTCCACCTTTTAAGGTGTCATAAAACATTCTAAATACACTGTCACCATCATTTTGATAATTTTTCATAGCATTGACGCCTCCTTGAGCAGCAACTGAATGTGCGCGTCTTGGTGAATCTTGAAAACAGAAGCTTTTTATGTTATAGCCCATTTCAGCTAGAGAAGCCGCTGCAGATGCACCTGCCAGCCCTGTTCCCACAACAATGAGGTCTAACTTCTTTCTATTATTAGGACTTACAAGTTTAGCTTTGGCTTTGTAGTTACTCCACTTATCTTTTAAATCTCCTTCAGGTATATTAGCGTGAATTTCTTTTTCCATAATTTAATCGATTAAATACATATAAAATGGAATAATGAAGTATCCAAAGGTTATAGCTATTGCAAATACAATTCCTACAGTTTTTATGATACTATTGTACTTGGGGTTATATAACCCAATTGTTCTAAAAGCACTAAAAAAACCATGCAAAAGATGAAAGCCCAAACTTAAGATAGCAAAACCATAGAGTAGAACGTACCATAAATTTTCAAAAGAGACTAAAACTAAGCCGTACAAATCTTTATTCCCATTGGTATCTAAGGGTAAAGTGCCAAACTTATAAACAAACCAAAAATCTTTAAAGTGAATCACTAAAAACGCAAAAACAATACTTCCTAAGAACATCATTTGTCTGGAATACCATTTACTAGCACGTCCTCTATTGTCTTTCACATAAGAAGAACCTTTAGCTTTTTTTGCTTTAATTGTAAGGTAGATAGAATCTAAAGTGTGAATTAAAATACTTGCATATAGTCCATAGGAAATAAGTTTTACAAGAATATTGTTAGACAAGAAATCACTGTATAAATTATATTGAAGCCTTGCTTCTTCTTTAGGTAACAGCAATTGAAAGTTTCCTAATAAATGGATCACAAGAAAAAGACACAGGAACAAACCAGTTAGTGCCATTAAATTTTTTCTAGTAATGGAGTTTTTGATGAACCACACAAGTTTGAATTTTTAAAATTCTAACTTACAATTTTCTTTATTAAAACTTAAGTAATTTATCGTAAATTTACTTGTTTTTTGATTTATATCACTTTTAATGTAAGGCTTAACTCCATCATTTTATTCAAAAGTAATTTTGCAGACTTTTGAGTGAAAAGGAGTGTTTTTTAGGTCTGAATCACACCTAAATTAAAATCTTTGGTAATAGGAGCGTGGTTGGCAACTTCAATACCATTGGAAATCCATTTTCTAGTATGAAGCGGTTCAATGACGGCATCGGTCCACAATCTTGCAGCTGCAAAATATGGGCTGGTTTGCTCATCATAGTTATTTTTGATTTTGTCATAAAGCTCTTTTTCCTTTTCTTCGGTTATTTTTTCGCCTTTGGCTTTTAATCTTGAGGTTTCAATCGAGAGCAATACTTTGGCGGCTGAGTTTCCGCTCATCACTGCCAATTCTGCACTTGGCCAGGCAAAAATCAATCGCGGATCATAAGCTTTTCCACACATGGCATAATTTCCTGCACCGTAGGAATTCCCAATAATTACGGTAAATTTTGGCACAACCGAGTTGCTCACCGCATTTACCATTTTGGCGCCGTCTTTTATAATACCACCGTGTTCACTTTTACTACCTACCATAAAGCCCGTCACATCCTGAATAAAAACCAACGGAATTTTCTTCTGATTACAATTGGCGATAAATCGGGTCGCTTTGTCTGCGGAATCACTGTAAATCACTCCTCCAAACTGCATCTCACCTTGTTTGGTTTTCACAATTTTTCGTTGATTGGCAACAATGCCAACCGCCCAACCATCTATGCGAGCGTAGCCCGTTATGATGGTTTGCCCGTAGCCTTTCTTATATTCTTCAAATTCAGAATTATCCACCAACCGTTCTATAATGGGCATCATATCGTACTGGTCACTACGTTTAGCAGGTAGTAAGCCATAGATGTCTTTGGGGTCTAGTTTTGGCTTTACAGGTGTTTTGCGATTAAAACCAGCTTTGTCAAAGTCGCCAATTTTATCTACAATGTTTTTGATTTTGGTGAGAGCATCTTTGTCGTCTTTTGCTTTATAATCTGTAACGCCGCTTATTTCACAATGGGTTGTTGCGCCACCAAGCGTTTCGTTATCAACATTTTCACCAATGGCAGCTTTTACCAAATAACTTCCTGCTAGGAAAATACTACCTGTTTTATCTACAATCATGGCTTCATCACTCATGATAGGCAGATAAGCTCCGCCAGCCACACAGCTTCCCATCACCGCAGA
>PXBV01000391.1 GCA_003565575.1 Psychroflexus sp.
TAGATAGTCAAGCAAAATTCCCAGATTGGAGCAAACGTGATGATATCAAATCAGCCTTAAAAGTGGGTTTGATACTACTACTAGACGAACACGGTTATCCACCAGTTGAAAGGGACGAAGTGTATCAGGAAATATTTGATCAAGCAGAGAATTACAAGAAGTTTAGAGCTTAAAGTTTCATCACACCGCTCTTGTTTCGTTTTTCAAAATAAAATTACGTAAAACAAAATTTAATACTATATTTGTAACCAATAATAGATTAGATGCGTATTGCTACTTATAAACGAATAAAAGACTTTTCAGAGAAACATGCCGATGCTGAAACCCCTTTAAATTATTGGTATCATACAGTTACATCTAAAGAATGGAAAAACCTAAATGAAATAAAACAAAACTTTAATAGCGTTGATTATGTTGGAAACCACCGTTATATATTTAATATAAAAGGGAATGATTATCGGCTTGTGGCCATAATTTCATTCAATGCACAAAAAGTTTACATTCGTTTTATTGGTACGCATAAGGATTATGATAAGATAAAAGACATGAAACCCGGATTATGCATTAGAAAATCTATTACGAACCAAAAACACTGCAAATCAGACGCTTCGCTTCGTTATATTCTCTAACCATAGCGGTGCTATGCTTTTCGAATCTAACATCCTGATTTATTGTGTTTTTGACTCTCAATACAAAGTTCTAATACATAATCTGGGTTAAAAATAGTTGATATGATAAAGACAGAAAAAGAGTACAAAGCTTTACTCCATCGTATTGAAACACTTTTGGAGAACCCAGATCATATAGAAAATACCGAAGCACCAGATTATATTGAATTAAACGTATTATCAGATTTAGTTGCAGATTATGAAGAGCGTACATATCCTATAGCAAAACCAAATCTCGTTGAAGTTATAAAACTACGTATGGCTGAAATGGGATTAAACCAAAAACGTCTTTCAGAATTATTAGGCGTGAGCACCTCCCGAGTTAGCGAATATTTAAATGGCAAAAGCGAACCCACTTTAAAAGTAGCCAGAGAAATTAGCATAAAAATGGGAATTGATGCTTCAATTGTGTTAGGGGTGTAAAATAAAATGGATTAAATAACATTATTTTCTTATTTTGTATCTTTGGAACAAATCGACAACGTGCGTACACAAGTTAACATAGCAAAAAAGTTCCCTAAACACTTGTTTTGGGATATGGATGCCAGTAGATTATCACTTCAAAAAGATAAGGCTATCATCATCCCAAGGGCTTTATTTGCCACTACGCAAGATACATTTGAAAAAGATATTCAACGCATAGAAGAGTTATACTCCAAAAAAGATATTCTAAACATTCTTCAAAACACCAAAGAGCTTATCAGCAATGAAGTGTGTACTTTAGTAGCAAAACGTTATAAAGTAAAACCTTTTTTGCGTTATTCGCTATGAAAGCAGTAAGTCTGTTACTTTACCAAAGTATTAAAGAATTACAGTCCTTAAAATCATTACAGAGTTTTGCTTTAGCAGGCGGAACAAATCTAGCAATTCGTTTCAACCATCGGGAATCTATTGATATAGATTTATTTTGCACAGAAATTATTGGTTTTAAAGGATTTCAGCAAATTCAAAAAGAAGTTAAAGACTTCTATGGAAACAATGCTATTCATTTCATAGATCCAATGAACTTAAGCGATCAATTTACCTTTTTACGATTTTTTATTCAAAAGGAAGAAATAACCATTAAAGTAGACCTCATTCAAAATATGAAAGCGGTAGACCCCATAGAAACAGTAGAAGGTTTACGCCTATTTTCATTGAGAGACATTGGTTTATTTAAGTTGATGAGCGCATCAAGTCGTCCGGCAAAAAAAGATATTTACGACTTATATTATATCACTGAAGAAATATCACTTATCAAGTTGTATAAAGATTTACTGGAAAAATATAAACAGTTTCACAAAAAGGAAGATCAAAATATTTTCGATATCGATGCAAAAGAATCGGCCATAGAAAACCCTCTATTATTGTTGTTATTTGATAGCAATTACAGAGTAAGCAAAGATAAGATGATGCATTCACACGATAATATTTTAAAAATGGAAAATGCGGTCACCTGGCAAAATGCAAAACTCCAATTTAGAATGCGCTTAAGAGAGTTATGTAGATATTTGAATATTGAATTTCCAAAATCTAGAATAAGATAGAAAGCGAATCCAAATCTTACGATTATTAATTGAAGTTTGAAATAGAAGCTTATTCACTTTAAAAAGTGGCCAGAGAAATTAGCATAAAAATGGAAATTGATGCTTCAATTGTGTTAGGGGTGTAATGAAAAAATGACAAATTCTACTTTCTTTTTATAGACTTTATTTTCCTTATTTTCATTCAAAACGTACTTCATATGTACCACATAAACCCTGAAAACCCCTTTAAATAGTGCATTTTAAAATATTGTATCGGGAAGTAACCATCAAAATATAAAAACACAAAGTCCACAGAGAAATCAATTTCCAAGTCAACTCATTTTAAAATTTTCAAAACTGTCATACTCCTCCTTACTCCTCCCAAACCTATGATCCACCACATGATGCACTAGGTGACTTATCTCCGGTTCAGTATGCAAAGCTTAATTCTACTGGGGCTAGCCCCAGTAGAATTAAAAACAATAAATTTGTTACTAAATTGGAACTGTTAATTATTCATATTTAGAATACATTTAAAAGTGAGCCTGCAAATATCTAGATATGCTAAGTCCAAAATCTTGTGCATGATAGACTGTAAAGTCAGATTTCACATATCAATCTTTAGTGTTTCTGCTTATCGCCCAAATAGCTAAGCCAGCAATGGTCACTAGACCACCAACAAATATGGCTATATTGCCATCGCGCTGTACTTTTTTAGCTTTATTCAGCTGTTTCGAGCCTATACCATTTTCCGCAATGAAATCCTCTAGTCCTTTAATTCTTCCTTCCAGCTCTTCTTTGATTTTCGTATTTATTTCCATGATAATTTATTTTTTTATTCTCTTTTTAATGTACTAAGTTCTTATGTAAATCAATAGTGATTTTAATATATTAGTAATGTTTTGTGATATTTTTTTTAAATTCTTAAAGGTATAATATCAAGTAAATAAAAATTGAATTGATTACAAAACTGAAATGCTAACTCGTAAAGTTTTGGAATTTGGATACCAACTTAGCTCAAGGTAATAAGTAATCAGAAAAACAAATAAACTATGTCACATCATTTTGTGATTAATTGGGTAAAACCCCTCAAATGCTTTTATTCAACCAATTTAAAATATACTCCAAAACTTTTGGAGACATGGTCTGTTCAATAGTTCCGTATTCACTAAGGTCACCTGTTTCACATTCTTGGAGCAAGTGATTTAAACCGTCAAACTCTTTGACTTGTACACGAGAATTCCCGCCCTTCAAAACTTCATTTTTAATGGCCTCTAAATTTTCTGTAGCAGCTACTTGAAAATCTTTACTTCCTCCAAGAGCAAGCACAGGACAGGTAACCTTATTCAGATAGCGAGCTGGTCTGTTTCTTAAAAGTCCTAGTAATTCTTTTGATGTCAGCTGTTCTACCAAGGCTTCTAATTCCTTTTCCATCAGATTACTAGAATAGTTGTCTTTTAGAAAGCGCCTGAGCTCAACTTCAAATTGATCTCCACTTGCGCTGGTGGTTCTTATAAACTCGTATGTTTCTTTAAAGATAAGATTGGATTGTTCTATTTGTTGATCGGTGAGACCTCTTAACTTCAGAAAATCAGCTCGCTGCTGCAACATCATGGTGTCGCCGTCTATTCCTGGAGCCGCAAGTAAAATTAAAAAAGCAATCTCCTCCTGTATGGAAAGCTGGGGTGCAATCACACCGCCAATGCTGTGTCCTAAAAGTCCAAGCTGTTCAGAATTTACTTCAGGTCTTCTTTGCAAATAATGAACGGCAGACCTTGCATCTTCCAAAAAGTCATTAAGTGAAGCTTCTATAAATTCACCTTCAGACTCACCTACTCCCCTTTCGTCATACCTTAAAACTGCATAGCCGTTTTGAGTAAACTCATGGGCTAAAAGTAAAAAGGGTTTGTGTCCTAAAATGCTGCTATTTCTATCTTGAGGGCCGCTACCGCTAATTAAAATCACGGCAGGAAAGCTTCCCTCTTGACTTGGTAAAGTAAGTGTTCCTGCTAAGTTAGTCCCATCTATTTCATTTTTAAACTCAACATCTTCAACATGATAAGTATGAGGAGGCTTAGGTTCTTGAGGTCTGTTTATTTTTTTATTCCCTCTTACTAGGTTTAAAGCTAAACTTGCACCATTCTGTAAAAACGTACCTGTAATGGTATCCAATTGAGACCATTTTCCTTTATAAGTTATTCCTAGAGGTTTCAATTCTATGGTTAAAATCGAATCCACAAGAGAGGTAGACGTGGACTTAAAATCATTTACAGACTGAGCTGGAACACTCAATGTAGACAAATATTGTTCGTTTTCTTTGTAAATAAAAAAATTGAGATCCAAAGTGTTTCCCGCAAAGCTCAACTCTCCCGTCCACTCGCCTTCAATACTTTGTGAAAACGACGTGTGAAGAAGAAAAAGAAATATTAAAAACGTAAGTGTAGATTTCATCAGAAAAAGATTAAGAGATATTAAGAGGTATAAGGATTAGGTAAAAGCTTTAGATTCGCCATCTTTTGGCATCCAAATTTTATGACTTAATTTTTGTGAGTCCAAAATAGAGTTCAACTCCGCTCTAGTTGTAGGACAATGATTTAAAGCTTCTAAATGATTGCAAATACTCACCCCAAAGTTTAGATTTACAAATCGGGCAATGTCCTTTAGAGTCATCAAAATAGGTTCATACTGGTCTAATTGTGCCGACCCACAAGGAATAACCGAAAGAACAGGTTGTTTATCCACAAGAACTTTAATGACTTTATCTGTCAAAATTGTATCAGAGGCTAAATACAGGCTAGGCTCATCTGGTAATTGGATATAGAACCCCATCACATTACCCATCAACTTGGCAACTTCCCCGTAGCCATGTTGTGCAGGAATACCTTCTATAGTTCCACCCAAAAACTCCTGTGCCTTTTCATACTCTAATGCTTGCACAACATTTAAACCTTTTTCTCTTAAATCTTCGGCATCCAATACGCTACAAGTCACCGCAATTTGTTTGTCTTTTAAGAATTGAATCCCAGCACCATCCAGGTGGTCTGCATGCTGGTGCGTGATAAGCACCTGAGTCACCTTAGAGAGCAAAACATCCGTGTGCATCGGAAGTGGTACTAGTGGATTTCGTTTTGGCGGAAAACGCTCTTTGGTAAACGCTTCAATAGAAGCCACATCACCCAGCATGGGATCTACTAGGATAAAATCAGTGGATGTTTCAATGCCAGCTGTAGCGTTTCTAATATGGTGATAAATCATTTATTCTGAATTTGTTTTAAGTTGACACAATGTTCAAAGATAATTCAACTTTGATTATAAAGATAATAGGTTACTATTGCTTTTATTTGCAGAAAAATTGAAAGTTGAAAATTAAGATACAAGCTTTTAGTTCATCTGAAGTTGACGCATTAGTAAACCTCAGCCAACAAACGTTTTTAGAGTCTCACGGGCACAGCGCAAAAAGTGAAGATATTCAAAATTACATAGAAAATCATTTCACTACCAACCTCTTATCTCAAGCCCTAAAAGATCCCAAAATTCATTTCAAAAAAATTCTTGTTGAGGATGAATTAGCGGGCTACTCTAAGCTAATTTTGGATGTACCTCATCCACAAACTCCATTACAACCCATAGCTAAATTTGAAAGGCTATACCTTCTCAAAGATTACTATGGACTTGGGCTTGGCAAAAAACTTTTAAACCACAGCATTGAAATTGCCCAATCTAATCATCAAAAAGGCTTATGGTTGTTTGTCTGGACAGAAAATACTAAAGCACTCAAGTTTTATCATAAAAACAATTTCAAAATCATTGGTCAACATAATTTCAAAATCAGTGCAAATCACTCCAATCCCAACTATGTGATGTTGAAAATCATTTAAAATGAACAACATAAAAATAGAATTAGTATATTGTATTAACTAAAATTTAAATTTTATATTAAAGTATTAAACTAATTAAAACCTAAATTTTATGAGCATTCTTAGAATCATCTTCGCTATTATTCTTCCACCACTAGGTGTATTTTTAACAGTAGGCATCAGAGGTGCCTTCTGGCTTAATATTTTACTTACCATTCTAGGATTTGTACCTGGCATTGTTCACGCCGTATGGGTTATTGCCAAAAACGATAAGTAAGGCTAAATGTCAACTGTTCATCATCAATGACAGAAGCTCCAAAATTAAATATGATCCTAAGGTTGGAGTATAGACTTCAAGAATCTATATTTGTAATATGGAACATTTTATTGTATCAGCAAGAAAATATAGACCAGATACTTTTGAGGAGGTTGTTGGGCAAAAAGCTATTACAAACACGTTGCTCAATGCAATTAACAATAACCATTTAGCACAGGCTTTACTTTTTACTGGACCTCGTGGTGTTGGAAAAACCTCTTGTGCTAGGATTTTGGCTAAAAAGATTAACCAACAAGCTACAGATGATGAAACCACAGATTTTGCTTTTAATATTTTTGAACTGGATGCAGCATCCAATAATTCTGTAGATGATATAAGAAACCTCACTGATCAAGTAAGAATTCCCCCTCAAAGTGGCAAATACAAAGTATACATTATAGATGAGGTGCACATGCTTTCTCAATCTGCTTTTAATGCATTTTTAAAAACCTTAGAAGAACCACCAAAGCATGCTATATTTATTCTAGCCACAACAGAGAAGCATAAAATTATTCCTACGATTTTATCTAGATGTCAAATTTTTGATTTTAAACGCATTACAGTATCAGATATCAAAGAACATCTTACTAGAATTGCTAAAAAAGAAGGAGTTACCGCAGATGAAGACGCGCTTCACATCATCGCTCAAAAAGCTGATGGCGCTATGCGTGACGCCTTGTCTACTTATGATAGGGTCGTCAGTTTTTGTGGCAACCATCTCACACGTGAAGCCGTAACAGAAAACCTCAATGTATTAGATTACGACACTTTTTTTAAGACTACAGATTTACTTCTAGACCACAACATTCCAGAGGTATTGATCTATTTCAATTCCGTGTTAGCTAAAGGTTTTGATGGTCAGCACTTTATAGCTGGTTTGGCATCTCACTTTAGAGACTTGTTGGTTTCTAAAAATCAACAAACCATAGAATTGCTGGAAGTGGGTGAACGCGTCAAAACAAGCTATTTTGAGCAATCACAAAAAACAAGTTATGCATTTCTACAACAAGGTATAGATTTGGCCAACACTTGTGATTTTAACTACAAGTTAAGCCAAAACCAGCGCCTCCACGTAGAATTATGTCTGATGAAGTTGGCTTCCTTAACCGATCCAAACTTTACCGAAAAAAAAAAGCATGAACCCAACATAATGAGTCCTAAGGAGGCTCAAATAGCTTCTAAAGCTTCTGCTACGAGCACTATATCTTCTGAAGGTTCTGCAGAAATTCAAAATACATCAGTTTCTAAAACCAACCCAAAGTCTCAGACTAAACATGATGCTTCTGTCAAAAAGGTATCCCCAGACGTGGTAGCATCACAAACGGCAGTGGATAGCTCACCTGTTCAAAACAAGGAGTCATCGGATTCAAATTCAGAAGAAAAACAAAACAAGGCTGAGAAACTCAAGCCCACTCTTCAACAAAATTTAACTTCTATCCCCAAAAAAGTAAACGGGCTTTCTATAAAAAGTATTCGTGAGAAAAAAAGACAAAAAGCACTTCAAGATGACAATAAATCTAAAGAAGTAGTACTTACGAACGCGTTTACGGAACAAGAAATGCTCAAAGCTTGGA
>PXBV01000278.1 GCA_003565575.1 Psychroflexus sp.
CTTCTAAAGTGATAGTTCTTGTTACAGAATTGAAAGGGCCTGGAATAGGAGTGAGGGTTTCATCTACCAACGTAATCTGGATAGTATTTTCACCCATAGGCATGCCTTCAATAACATGTGGTGCCCAATCTGTAATTAAAAATTTTTCTCCACTGTTTATAGAAACCTGTACTTTATTACCCTCTTGACTTAAATTTGTATTTAAGAGAAAAAAATCAAGAAGTATTTTTTTAGTATCTTCTCCAGAGTAAGTGCCTTTTGGCCTGCTGTAAAATAAATGTTGAGCAGAAAAATCTACATCTAGTTGTTCGGTTTCTGATGGATTTCCTGCTTTTATTTTTCTAATCACAAAGGCGTCTTCATTTTTTACAGATTCATGAAAAGATCTAGATAAAAAAGCTAATAATACGTGCTCGCCTTCTTCAATCTCTCGGCTAAATTCACTTTCATAATGCGCAGAATAAGGCATATTATTTAAAATAAAATGAATATGTTGTCCTTGACCAGAATTGGCAAGTCCGTTTTCACCAGCGTTTTCGGTTTGAGCGCCAAGCTCATAATTTTCTACTTTAAAATTAAAATCGATAAGACCTGGTTCCACTTCAAGAAGCTCTCCGCCAGGGTGGGATAATTTAGCATCTTTAAATTGGGGTGAACCTTCAAGGGGAGTTATGGTGATAATAGTATCAGTTACACCAACGGCTTCTGTTTTTTCAGATTTGTTTTCATCCTTGGTGGCTTCTTTACAACCAATGGTCATAACTAAGCACATTAAAAGTAGTTGTAAATTTATTTTTTTCATGTGTATTTGTTTTTGATTTTCGTAAATTTAATTGTTATGTAAGTCTTTATGAAATATAATGATTGTGTTAACATTACTTTAGTTAACAAGTTCAGATGAGATTTTAACTTCAGAATTAAGCGTTTTATGAATTGGACACCTTTCACCAATTTCATGAAGTCGTTTTCTTTGAGTTTCATCTAGCTCCCCAAAAATTTCAATTTGCTTTTTAAATTTATCTTGCTTTTGAGTTTTACCTTCTCCGTCTTCAACTTTTATTTTTTCATGACTCACATGGACTTTTACCTCTTCCAGTTTCCATTTCTTGTGCCTGGCATAAACATGAAGAGTCATGGCCGTACATTCTGCAAGACTAGCTGTAAGCAGATCATAAGGTGCAGGCCCGTAATTGCTTCCACCGTGATCTTCGGGCTCATCTCCAATCATTTGAAAATCTCCAACTTTGAGTTGAGTTGTGAATTTGTCTTCCTTTTTGAGGGTTGCTGCAGATTGACTTTCGGATTCTAAAGCTTCATTTTTAAATTTTGATAGCTCAAGGTAATTGTAAGCCCAATTACCAATAAGATTGCCTATGTAAGAAGCATCTATATTTTGGTTAAGCAAATGATCGGACTTGTCCAAACTAATAAAACTTTTTGGGTGGTGTGCCCATTTATAAAGTTCTTCTGCATTTTGAATTCCTACAATTTTATCCTGTGGAGAGTGTAAAATGAGGTAAGGAATTTTTAAATCTCCCAAAAATGACTCTGTATCGTTTGCTTTTATATCTTTAAGAAAATGTTGCTTTATTTTAAAATCCCTTCCACCAATATTGATTAAAACTGAATCTTGCCCTTCATCTAATTCTTCTTTGATATTAGATTTGATCAGCTTTTCAACATGAGAGGGTTGAGATGGACTCGCTATAGTGACTACAGCTTTTATGTTGGAAAGTTTTTTGGTAGCAAAAAGAGCAGCTGTGCCACCTAAAGAATGTCCTACTATTAAGGTAGGTGCTGCATAGTTGTCTTCCAGAAACTTAGAGGCTTCTACCAGGTCTTCTACATCATGAGAGAAATTGGTGTTTTCAAAATCACCTTCGCTCTGCCCAAGTCCAGTAAAGTCAAATCTTAATACGGCAATGCCTAAAACGGTTAAACCAGAGCAGATTTCCTTGATAACCTTCAAGTTTTTTCCACAGGTAAAGCAGTGCGCAAATATGGCATAACATTGTGTGGGTTGACCTTCTGGAAATTGAATGCGTCCGGTTAGTTCTTCTCCATTTTTATTTTTGAAATTGACTGTTTTTAAATTCATTTACCTTAAAATTAGTTTTGTAATTAATTCTTTTCCCAAACTCTTATTCAGGGTCTTGATTATTTTTTCCTTTCCATACCCAAGTTCTTCCCTTAGTGTAGATGATGATAAATATACTGTAAGCACCTGATTTTTAAACTTAATATTGTTGGTGTAATTTTTAATAGCTGGACCTAATTGAGTCATCCATGCCTTTTCTACATCCACTTGGTTAAGACCAGAGTGGAGACGATGCTTACTTTTGAACAACTCCATTAAGTCCTTCATGGATTGCTCCTCGTTTAATCTTTTATTCTTCATCCAAATCTATATTTTTAGTTTCATACCTTTTATAAGTGTAGATAAAGTTTTCTTTATTTTTGACTATAAATTTCTCATTATTAATACTCATAAGTGTTTCCGTCCACGTGTCATAATCATTTTCATAAATCAACACCAAACTGTCTTTATAATCTTTCACTTTAAAGTACTCTCTGTTTTGTGAAGACTGGTAGTTTCCTAGTAAATTTGGTTGCATTTTTTTTCTGAAGCCAAGGCTATCCTGAATTTGAAAATAATCTACCATTTGATTAACAGCATATGATTTATCTCCGTAGGGCGTTTCTGCCTTTTCAATTTCCCAAAAGCCATTTAGCTTGTTGACATCCTCAAATTCTGGTTTCGAATTGCAGGCTACTATTAAAACTGCGCTGCATAGTATTAATTTAAACCTCATGTTCTAAATTTATCATTTTATATTGATTTGCATTTTTCTTCACCACATCTTCTGTGCGTTCTGGATGCGTGTCACTTATGCACATTTGTCCTAGCTCGGTGTCTGTTACCATTTTCACTATTTGAGATACGCGCTCTTCATCTAGTTTGTCAAAAATGTCATCCATTAGTAAAATGGGTTTAACTCCAAAATTTGATTTTAAATAATCATATTGGGCAAACTTTAAAGCTATAAGGTAAGATTTTTGTTGACCTTGAGAGCCAAATTTTTTAATAGAATGCGAATTAATTTTAAAAACAAGATCGTCTTTGTGGCTTCCATAGTTGGAATATTGTCTTTGTAAATCAGTTTTTAAACCGTTTTTTAATTGGTTTTCAAAAGGTTCTTCAGCCTTAAACTGGCTTTTATATACCAAACTGATCTCTTCTCTACTACTGCTGATTTCTTTATAGCGTTCCTTTAAAACAGGCTCAAATTTATATATAAACTCCTGTCTGTTTTCAAAAATAACCCGGCCAAGTTCTATGATCTGATCGTTATAGACCTCCAAGCTGGTTGCGTCAAAAGTCCTGTTGGAGTTAAAATATTTTAAAAGGGCATTTCTTTGAGAAAGCACCTTACTATACTTAATTAAAGTATTGAGATAAAGCTTGCTTCCTTGAGAGATAACACCATCCATAAATTTACGTCTAGTTTCACTGCCTTCAAGAATTAAATCTCTATCTGTTGGAGATATAATTACGAGTGGAATGGTGCCGATATGATCACTTAATTTTTCATACTCTTTTCCATTTCTTTTCATCAATTTACGCTGTCCTTTCTTGAAAGAGGCCACTATTTTTTCTGATTTATCCCCGTTGATAAAATCTCCTTCTAAGACAAAAAACTCTTCTCCGTGTTTTACGTTTTGACTCGTAATGGGGTTAAAATAACTTTTTCCAAAAGCTAAATGATATACAGCATCTAAAACATTAGTTTTCCCTATGCCATTTTTACCAACAAAACAATTAATTTTTTCATCAAAATTTAAAGATAAGGTTTCAAAATTCTTATAGTTTGTAAGAGAAAGTTTTTTTAAAATCATGCTAATGCTTCTAGATTCTTTGTGTGATGTACAATGTTTTAATACGTTTTCTATAATGTGGAAATGTAAAAATATCAAATAAATAGTGTATTCTATATGGAATAAAATTATATTTTTGCGCTCTGAATAAAATATAATTATGGCATCATACAAGAAGAGAGGTTACAAACCTGGAAGTAAAGCTGAACGCGACGAAAAGCTAGAAAGTGAATCAACAACAGCAGAAGTTTTTAACACATTAGATGAAGGCGCGAGTTCTACGGAAAAGTTTTTATCTAAAAACCAAAAACCTATTTTTGGTGCAATTATTCTTATTGCTGTTGTAATTTTTGGCTACTTGGGCTATCAGAAATTTATTCAAGAGCCAAATGAAGCAGAAGCTGCTAATGAAATGAACCAAGCCCAAATCTTTTTTAACTCTGCATTAGAGTCTACTGGTGCCGATCAAGATTCTCTTTTTGTAAAATCTTTAAGAGGTGGTAATGGGAAGTTTGGTTTTGAGGACATCTCAAAAAGCTACTCAGGCACCAAAGCCGGAAAATTGGCTAATTATTACGCAGGTATTTCTCACCTTAACTTAGGTAATTATAAAGATGCAATTAGTTATTTAGATAAATTCAATACCAAAGATGAAATGTTAGCACCACTAGCCAAAGGCTCCATTGGTGATGCTTTTTTACAACTAGATCAGCCAAAAGAAGCTTTAGGGTACTTTGAGCAAGCTGCTAAAATGCGAACTAATGATTTTACAACCCCAAAGTTTTTGATGAAAGCAGCTGTAACTGCTATAAGTCTTAAAGATGGTAAAACAGCTGAAAAGCACCTCAATAGAATTAAGGATGAGTTTCCTAACTCTCCGGAGGCTAGAAATATAGAAGCCTATTTAGGTCAAGCTGAAGTTCTTTAAGCTTTATGGCAACATCTGAAAAAAACCTATCTGTTTACGACAAATCTACTTTGCCCAACGCAGAAGATATGAAATTTGGACTCGTAGTATCGGAGTGGAATCCAGATATTACGGAAAACCTATTTCAAGGAGCTTTTGATGCTTTTATAGACGTAGGGGTAATCAAAGAAAATATTGTAAGGTGGAATGCGCCTGGAAGTTTTGAATTGCCTTACGCCTGTAAAAAAATGCAAGAAAGCTTCGATATGTTGGATGCCATTATTGCCATTGGAAATGTTATTCAAGGAGAAACCAAACACTTTGATTTTGTCTGCCAAGGATTAACCCAGGGCATCATGGAGTTGAACTTAAAAAGTGATATTCCAATCATTTTTTGTGTACTTACAGATAATACCAAAGCTCAATCCTTAGCAAGGTCTGGAGGAGCTCACGGCAACAAAGGGACTGAAGCTGCCATTGCAGCCATAAAAATGGCAAAGCTCCGAAAAGATGCTAAATTCTACAAAGCAGATTGAAAGGAGTCAGTTAAGTAAAGATTTTAGCTTTAATATTGATGTATTTTCATTAATTTTGAAAATCATATCAAATTATGTTTAAACTCAAGTCACTTAAGCTTAGAAAGAATACCAGGTATAATTACACTCCCAGATATTACAAGGGAAAAGATACGGGTAATCCTTTTAATTTTGATTCAAAATTTTCTAAGTATAAAGAAACTCACAATTCTATAGACTTTGGATCGCACTGGGCTCAAGCCCGAAAAGATTCTAGGCATAGAGGCAATCGAGCTATCAATAGAACTGTAATTCTTATTGCCTTAATTTTGACTTTTATTTTTTTATGGATCATAGATTTTGATCTTTCAATTTTTTCTTCAAACTAGTAAATGAGTAGTATTATTCACTTATTACCAGACCATGTTGCCAATCAAATTGCCGCCGGGGAAGTTGTACAACGTCCAGCATCTGTTGTAAAAGAACTTCTAGAAAATGCCGTAGATGCACAAGCAACTTCTATTACATTAGTGGTAAAAGACGGTGGTAAATCCCTTATTCAAGTTGTAGACAACGGTACTGGAATGGGAGATACAGATGCCCGCTTGTCTTTTGAAAGACATGCAACGTCTAAAATAAATACGGCAGAGGACTTGTTTCGTTTGCAGACCAAAGGCTTTAGAGGAGAGGCTCTAGCTTCAATAGCTGCTGTTGCGCATGTAGAAATGAAAACAAAGTTAGAAACAGATGATATAGGAACGCATCTTATTGTAGAAGGAAGCGCAATTGTACAACAAGAGCCTTGTGTAACTCCTGTTGGTACATCAATAGCGGTTAAAAACCTTTTTTTTAATATTCCTGCCCGCCGTAACTTTTTAAAATCCACAACAGTGGAACAAAAACATGTTATAGATGAGTTTCAACGTGTTGCTTTGGTGCATCCTTCCATCGCTTTTAAGCTCATACATAATGGTAGCGAACTTTTTCAACTTCCGTCATCCAATTTAAGACAGCGTGTTGTTGGGGTGATGGGTTCCAAAACTAATCAAAAATGGGTGCCCGTTAATGAAGAAACCGATTTGATAAAGCTCACTGGATTTGTTGGAAAGCCAGAATTTGCAAAAAAGTCTAGAGGAGAACAGTTTTTCTTTGTTAATGATAGATTTATTAAACATCCATATTTGCATCATGCAGTGAGTAACGCTTTTGAAGGATTACTTAAAGATAAAGCATATCCTTCTTATTTTCTGTATTTACAGGTAGATCCAAAATCTATAGATATTAATATTCATCCCACCAAAACAGAAGTGAAATTTGATAATGAACATGCCATCTATTCAATTTTAAGGAGTAGTGTAAAGCATAGTTTAGGACAATTTAGTGTTGCACCAGTATTAGATTTTAACAAAGACTCAAGTATGGAACTTGAGTATACAAAACATAAATCAAAAGCTAAACTGCCTTCTATAGATGTAGATAGAAACTTTAATCCATTTGAAGCGGAAAAGGATTCTACTTTTTCAAAAAAGAAGCATTCACACTCAATTCCCTCTAAGACAAATTCTCACTGGGAAGCTTTATATACAGAAAAAGAATTTGATGAGAATATTTTAAACATAGAAGTGGAGAGCGAGACTGTATCTCCGCAGCTTTTTCAATCTAAAGATTTTGGCTATGACTCTTCAGGAACCTTTCAGCTTCAACGGAAATACATCATCACTTCCACAAAATCTGAAATGATTATTATTGATCAACACAGGGCTCATTTTAGAATTTTATACGAAGAATTATTGAAAAACATAACAGCACAACCTGCATTGAGTCAGCAGCTTTTATTTCCTCTCAAACTCCAACTCGACACCAATGAACTACGTGTATTCAAAATTTTGAAAGCGTCCTTATCTAATGCAGGGTTTTCTATTTCTGAAGTAGGTGAAGATTTTGTTACAATAAATGGAATCCCCAACAGGCTTCCCGAAAGTGAAACTTCAATATTGTTGGACCAACTTTTATCTGACTTTGATAATGATATTCCAGACTCAGGTTTTGAACAGACAGACAGGCTCGCTAAGTCCCTTGCAAAAGGCATGGCTATAAAAAATGGAACCTTACTGCAAAAGGAAGAACAAACAGAACTTGTAAATCTGTTATTTTCTTGTAAAGAACCTATGTTAACTCCTTTAAATCGCTTAGTTTTCGTGAAACAATCTGCTGCAGATTTTGATAAAAAATTTATGTAAATGGGAAGAATTACAGACACTGTAAAAGTTTTGTTGATTGCCAATATTTTATTCTTCTTTGGCACCAATTATCTTGGAGATTATGCATATAAGATTTTTGCACTTTGGTTTCCAGAAAATCCTAATTTTGGGTTTTGGCAAATCATTACTCACATGTTTATGCATGGGAGTTTCTCACATATTCTATTCAATATGTTTGCACTTTACATGTTTGGAAGCTTACTAGAACAATACCTGGGGCAAAGTAAGTTTTTATTTATTTATTTTTCTGCTGGAATTGGAGCTGCTGGATTTCAAATTTTGTTTAGTTACATAGCTTTTAATGACGCTTACCAAGCCTATTTAGATGCAGGAGTTGGAC
>PXBV01000122.1 GCA_003565575.1 Psychroflexus sp.
AGATTGGGTAGCACGGCTTGCATATTCGTTTCTCTATTTATAAATCCAGGCATACGTAATGTGGCCATTTTGGTTTTAAATTGAATGAGTACAGCTGTGATGTCTTGTTCATCTTCCATATAATTGGTGGTATGGGCATGCGAGTGATGCTCATGATCGTGCTCATGATGTTCCTGGTGGTCGTGTTCATGATGCTATTCATCGTGGTCGTGATGACTATCTCCATGATTGTGGTCATGGACTTGCCACACGCTTTCTATTGGCGTAAGTACCAGTTGGTCTAGAACAGTGTTAGTGCGTTCTAAAAGGCCAACTACAGTATAAAGATCTTCTTCATGAGCGTGGCCACCTTGGCTATCGCCATGAATTCCAAAAAATTGATCACCCAGTATTAGATTAGTGCGTTTGGCCACATCAACACCAATATTAGCTTCCATAGGTTTTGAAAACACTTGGCCTTCTTGAAAACTAGCATCATACTTTTTAAGATAAGCTTCTGTAGTTCCTAAAATCCGATATCCTTCATAAGAATCACCGTAAGCAAGCGGTATAGCTTCTTTCACCTGTGGATTATTCATGATGGTTTTGGCCTCACCGTAATTGATGTTTCCAGTGGGAGCATCTAGATGGTAAACAGCGGATAATACAAGTTGTAATGGACTGCCTTTGGCGCCCATGACCAAGTCTACATCCTTTAAATCTTTCTCGAATTTATTTTCAAGTTGAAGCCGAATAAGCAGCAATACAGAAATAATGCTTATCCCAAAGACTAGAAGGCCTAAACTTATGCTTGAAGGAATAGGTTTAAAGACAATATTTTTCCAGGCAATATGAATTAGACGTTTCATTTATAAGGCTTCTAAAGTAATGAGGTTATCAATTTCAGATTTTAATCGGGTGTCGTGGGTTACGATCACCAATACAGCTTTATTCTGTTTAGCCTCTTGTAGAAGAAGATGTAAAACTTCTTCACAATTTTTATCATCTAGTGCACTGGTGGGTTCATCGGCTAAAATAAGTTGCGGAGCATTCATCATGGCTCTACAAATACTTACTCTTTGTAGCTGCCCAGTACTGAGTTGATAAGGCTTTCTCGAAAGCAAGTTAGATACGCCTAAACGCTCAGCTATTTCAATGGCTTTACACATGTTCTTGGCGTAAGGAGAGAGCATAATGTTTTCTAAGATAGACAAAGATTCAATAAAATAGGCTTGTTGATACACCAATCCAATGTGTTGCCCTCTCCACGCATCTTTTTTATATGGGCTTAGCGTATGTATATCTTCATTGTGTACTGAAATGCTTCCCGATTTTGGTTGTATTAATCCTGCCAGCAAATGCATTAATGTAGTTTTGCCAGAACCTGATTCACCTTGAATCAGCAAAGAAGAATTAATTTCTACGTTAATGTCTGGAAACGATATTAATTCAGATTTGGGATATTGATAGGATACTTGTGAAGTGCTTAGCATAATTTTGATTTAAATGACTTTTTACATGCATTACAATAGCGATAATTCCAAATGTGCATGATAATAAGTAAAGCAGAACCAGCATACATCATCCACATGCCAAAATCATAATGAAAAATTTCTGACAATAACCCAATAGTAAAAATGAACCATGCAGACCAAAGGCCTATTTTGATAAGGGTAAAGTGAGTGTGTTTTGATGACCACCACACAGCTACCAAACTCAACACCAAAAACACATAGTCTAAGGATGCCCAAAATGCATTTCCATGGGCGTGCTGGGCTACTTGGGGGCCAAAAAATGGACGTGATAAAAAAATTAATGGAGTGATAGCACAATGGATAGCACACAATCCACTAGCTATAATGCCCAATATATCAGACGTAGGGGTGTATGATAAAAGCTTACTTCGAAAATTCAGAGCTTTGTTCATAGTGTATTTTTAGATCTATTTTTTATTGAAAATTGGGTAAACACGTTGACTTGAATTGATTTATAAATTCAACCATCGAAATTAATGCAACTTAGTTGCAAAAATAATAAATAATTTGTTTATTTGATAAGATTTGAAGATTAGAAGTTATTATCGTTGTTATTTTATGAAACGTATTCTATTGAATATAGGCTTTCTACTTCTCAATGAAATTACAATCTGCACTCAAATACTAACCTATATAATTAATTTACATCTAATACAAAACTTATGAAACGTAGAGAGTTTTTTAGAAATACAAGTTTAGCCACTGCGGGGATTGGTCTTTCTAGTGGACTTAGTCTGGCTTCCAGTATTCGTTCTACTCAAGATTTTGGTGCATCTACTGCCAAAAACATCATTTTCATGGTCAGTGATGGGATGAGTCAAGGCACCTTGACTATGGCCGACACCCTAAAACAGCGAAAATATGGAAAGCCATCTATTTGGTTAGACCTCTACCGTGAGCAAAAAGTAAAGCGTTCACTTATGGATATGGCTTCAGAAAGCTCGTTGGTTACAGACTCTGCTGCAGCTTCATCATCTTGGGGCGGCGGTCACCGAATACCTAATGGAGGAATAAACGTAGGTCGTGGTGGGGTAGAACATCAACCTATTTGGCAAAAGTTCATGAATAGTGGTAAAAAAGCAGGGATTGTTACATCAGTATTTGCAACTCATGCAACACCAGCAGGATTTTGCGTGAATAGTAAAAGTAGAAATGACCAAGACGGCATAGCCGAAAAATATTCAGAATTAGATCTTCAAGTCATTATGGGGGGTGGGCAAAAGTTTTTTGATCCAAATTTGAGAAAAGATAAGAAGGATTTGTATGGAAAGTTTAGGTCTAAAAACTATCAACTTTTGAAAACTAAAAAGGATTTAGCTCAAGCAAATTCTAAACTCCCTATTTTAGGTTTATTTCATCAAGAAGCCTTGCCCTATGAAATTGATCGTATTAACGATAAGGAATTGAATGCCAAAATACCAAGTCTAAGGGAAATGACTGTTAAGGCTATAGATAATTTGAAAGATCATTCTGATGGTTTTGTACTTCAAGTAGAGGCGGGGAAAGTAGATTGGGCGGCGCATGCCAATGATGCAGCAGCTATGATTTATGACCAAATGGCTTTTGATGAGGTTGTAGAAGAAGCTATAAGCTTTGCAGAAAAGGATGGAGAAACTTTAGTTATAATCACAACAGATCATGGCAATGCCAACCCTGGTATTATGTATGGTAAAGATGTGAACGAAAATTTTGGGAGACTACAACACTTTACCCATACTAATGAGTGGATTTTGAATCAAATTTCTAAAAAAGACTCGAGCTCAAGAGTAAGAGAGATTATAAACGAAGCAAATAATTACACGATTTCTAAGGTAGAAGCAAATGCCATTTTGAATTACTATAAAAATTTAGAAAAGCCAGAATCAGGTTTATACAACTATAAAAGCCTGCCGTTCAAGCTCTTGTCCAATATGCAAAAAGATTATCATTCTGTAGGGTGGATGTCCGATAATCATTCTGCAGATTATGTAGAGCTTGCAGCTTACGGACCGGGTAGCAATCTTTTGAAAGGCTTTATGAAAAATACAGAATTACATTATATGCTATTAGAAGCCTGTGAGGTAGAAGCTTGAAAAGCAACTGATATTATGGGGCTTACCCCCAAGGTGTTGGGGGTCAGGCTTTCCGCTACAATGCTTCACCACAAAAGCATAAAACTAATAAGTACATCTTGGCTCCCAAGCTCGCCAGTTGTACTTAAGTTTTAAAAGCTTTTGTGATTGCAGGATTTCCACTTCAATCCTTAAGCCAAAATCACACACAAAAAAACTATCATAGTTTAAAAACAAGGTTTAGTTATTGACATTTCACTTGTTTACCTTTGTCATATGGCAGTAAGAAGAAAAACAAAATCTGTACAAACCGTTTTGAAGTTATTTCATAACAGTCACAATGCGTTTTCAGTTGTGGATTTAGTAGAAAAGTTTGACGGGCAGATGAATAAAACAACAGTCTATCGTATTCTAGAAAGACTTGAAAGCGAAGGCTTAGTACATTCCTTTACAGATTCGCAAGGTTTAAAATGGTATGCCAAGTGTCAAGATTGTACAGCACATCAGCACGACGATATTCATCCGCATTTTCAATGCAAATCCTGCGGTAAGGTGGTATGTTTACCAGATGATTACAAAAGTCCAGAACTTCCCAATTACCAAATAGAGCATGTAGAGGTGCTTATTACTGGGTACTGCCCAGACTGCAAATAAGTTGGTTGTAGATAATTGTTTTAGATGCCATTACATGGCTCTTGGATTTTATCTAGTTTTTAAACTAAAACAGCATGCGAATGATTTATAAATCTAATTCACTAAAGCCGAGCTAAGTAATACTTGGTGAGTAGAGAGGGGAATCATCTGATGGTAAACGGTTCTTGATTAACTAAACTTTCTTTTAATATTAAGGTTTGTTTGTGTGTTTTGCATTAATTTTAGTAATTAAGTATTATGAATTGTTTGCAGCCCCTTCTTTATTTTTCCATATTTAAGCACCCACTTCAGTTGGAAGAAATTCATTTTTTTTCTAATAATACTTCCATAGAACAAACCAAAATAGAAATTGAATACGCAATTACCAAAGGGATTTTAAAGAAAGAAGGAGATTTTTATCTAAGTGCAGAATTAACTTTTGAAGCCATTCAAAAGCGGAAAGAAGAAAATGAATATGCTCAGCAGGTGATGAAAAAAGCGGTGAAAAGGGCTAAGTTTATACATAAATATTTTCCATTTGTAAAGGCAGTTGGTATTTCTGGGTCGCTTTCTAAAGGTAGATTTAATGCTGATGCCGATGCAGATTACTTTATTATCACCAGCAAAAATTCACTTTGGACATGCCGAACCTTGCTAATCGCTTTTAAAAAGATTTTCTTGTTGAATAGTAAAAAGTTTTTTTGTGTCAATTATTTTATTTCAGAAAATGCCTTGGAAATTGATGAAAAAAACCGCTTTACGGCAACTGAATTAGTCACTTTAATTCCCATTACTAATAAAAGTTTATTCGAAAAGTTTTATCAAGAGAATGAATGGGTTAAGCAGTTTTATCCCAATCAAGACCTATCCGTAAAAGAATTAGACCAACCCAAATCTACCCTTAAAGCAGTATTGGAAAACCTATTCAAGCCCCAGACTATATTTAGCGAACGGTTTTTTAAATTCATCACCACAAGGTTTTGGTCTAAGAAATTTAAGCACATGACAGATGCTGAAAAGAAAGTAGCTTTTAAAAGTTCAAATACGGTTTCCAAGCATCATCCTGATAATTACCAGAAGAAGGTAATCAATGAACTCAACAAGCGATATAAAATTTACAATCAAAAATTTAAATTAAAATTCGAGGAAGAATATGCCTAAAGTACTCATTTGCAATACCTATTTTTATCAATTTGATCGAAAGCAATGGGAAAATCAAACTCCCTATCCGCCTTTGGGGACACTCTATGCAGCTTCTTTATTGGAAAATGAAGGCTATGAAGTGAAGTTTTTTGACAACAATTTAGTTGACGATTCAAAAGCTATAGCAGCTACTTTGGCCAAATTTGAACCCGATTATTTAGTGATTTATGATGATGGTTTTAATTATCTCACTAAGATGTGCTTAACAGTGATGCGTGAAGCCTGTTTTGATATGCTTTCTTTGATAAAGAACACTCAAACTAAGGCTTTGGTCTCTAGTTCGGATAGTACAGACCATTATGAAATGTACATCAATAAAGGTGCGGATGTGGTGTTATTGGGAGAAGCTGAAGAAAGCTTAATAGAGAGTTTGTCTGCTATTGAAGCCCATTCTAGCATGGAAAAATGCAAAGGAATTGCTTACAAAACATCCGCAGATAAAGTAGTAGCTAATCCAAGACGACCTGTATTAAGGGATTTGGACAAATTACCTGCACCCAATTGGGATTTGGTAGAGGTGGAGGCTTACCGTTCGATATGGAAAAATGCTAACCAAGAATTTAGTCTGAATATCGCTACCACCCGCGGTTGCCCATATAAATGCAATTGGTGTGCAAAGCCTATCTATGGAAATCGCTACAACGCACATTCCCCTGAATATATAGTTGATATTATTGAAAAACTTTACCAACAATACGGGGTAAGTAGATTTTGGATGTGTGATGATATTTTTGGATTGAAGCCAGGTTGGGTTCAAAAGTTTGGAGAGTTGCTTCAAGAACGAAACTTAAAAATCAGCTACTACATTCAAAGTAGAGTAGATTTATTACTGAAAGAAGACACGATTGACGTATTGGCTAAAACAGGTTTGGAGGAGGTATGGTTGGGTGCAGAAAGCGGAGCTCAGGAAATTCTTGACGCTATGGACAAAGGGACAAAAATCGAAGACATTTACCAAGCCACCAAGCTTCTTAAGCAAAGAGGAGTTAAGGTTGCTTTTTTCCTCCAATTTGGGTATTTGGGCGAAACCAAAGAACATATTAAAAAAACCATAGACATGGTGAAACAGCTTTTGCCCGATAATATTGGGATTTCAGTTTCTTACCCGCTACCCGGCACAAAATTCTACGACAAGGTAAAAGAAGATTTGAAACTCAAAGCCAACTGGAAAGATTCAGACGACTTAGATATGATGTTTACTGGGACTTACGAAGCCGATTATTACAGAAAATTACAACGCTATGTGCATAAGGTATTTAGAAAGCATCAAGGACTTGACCAATTAAAAAAAGCATTTCAGCAGCCCATGCATTTGGACGGAAATCAGTTAAAATCCATTACCAAGTTACTCTATTATATCCCTAGTAGCTATTACGATAAAAAGACTAGGTTTAAAGATTTGTAGCCCACTTATGAAAGTTTCCAATAAACAAAAAGAGCAGGTTAATCAAGGCTTTTCAGAAATTTATAAAACTTATGAGGAGCTAAGTCAAACTTCTTTGGTGGACCAATACATGAGGAGTTGTGTGTATACGCATGTAAATTCGCTAATTTCTCCGAATTCTTCATTATTGGAACTCAACTGCGGTAGTGGTATAGATGCGGCCTATTTTGCTGCTCAGGGACATTCGGTATTAGCTACCGATATAGCTCAATCTTCAGCGGATTATGTAGCTCTCAAAAAGGAACAATTCGATTTAAAAAAGCTTTCATTTCAGTATTTGGATTTTGAAGAGATTCATAAGTTAAAACCACAACAATTCGATTATATTTTTTCCAACTTTGGAGGATTTAACTGTGTTTCTTCGCCAGAATATACATTTTCTCAATTCAAGGACATACTTCAGCCTGGTGGCATAGTGACCTTATGTGTGTTGAGCCCGTATTACCCTTGGGAATGGCTTTATGCGCTAAAAGGAAAATTCAAGCTCGCCTTCAGGAGACTAAAAAAAGGAGGTACGGTGGCTAATGTTGAAGGAAAAGCTGTGCATACCTTCTATTTTACCCCAAAGCAAATTCAACAAAAAATGGGTATGGATTTTCAATTGATCAACGTAGAAAGTTTAGGATTTGCATTTCCCTCGGTCAATTTTGAAAAAGTACATCAACGTAGAAAATTATCGAAATTACTGCTCAAAATCGATAAAAAATTGCATCAATGGAACTTAGCTCCTGCCGCTATTGGAGACTATTTTGTAATTAGCTTTCGATGGGTTAACTAGGGGATGTAGTTATGCTGTTTGTTGAAATAAAACTGCTTTAATGCCTTAAGCATTACAGCTAGCATCTCATTTTTATTTTGTATCATTTATAAAATCAATGGTTTTTTAGAACCGTTAGTGATGGAAGGTAGCGTCTTGTTTATAATGAAATAGGTGTCGGAAACAGCAATTAGCTTTAGTCCTGCCTGACTACATCAGACAGGCAGTCTTTTGTCATGTGCTTTGTTTGCCATGTAGTAT
>PXBV01000113.1 GCA_003565575.1 Psychroflexus sp.
AAAATCCATAAGATGATAAAACTGAGCACAAATCCAAAGAGAAAATTGTTAAACTCATAACCCCCAGTCAAAAAGACCCAAATTAAGGTAAGGAGTATATTTGATAAAAATTTAGTTTTCATCTTTTTTATCTTTTAAAAACAGCATTTATATAACTGTCATTGTTCATAAGTTCAGTAGCAATTCTTTGAGATACCTGCTGAATGTGTTCTGCGCCAAAACCAATGTATAAAGTTACAAAAGTTAAAAATGCAATAGGAAATATAAAGGTAAGCTTTTGGCCCATCCTTAATTGGTCAAAATAAATGAACTTTTTTGGAAATTTAATTTTGGGTTGGTTTTTCCAAAAGACTTCTGACCATAGCTTTGCAATGACGATAAGTGTAATAAGACTTCCAAAAATGAGCGCCGCAAAGAACCAATATTCTTGAGCATTAAAACTTGCCAGTATAAGAGAGATTTTAGGCCAAAAACCTGACAAAGGAGGAATTCCTACCAAAGAAAATAAGGGTATGGCCATCAGCAAGCTAAGTTTAGGGTAGTTGGCGTACAAACCGCCAAGTTTTTTCATGTTTGTGGTACTTTTTATTCTGTAAATAACCCCACTAATTAAAAATAAATTAGTTTTTATAACGATATCGTGTATCAAATAAAAGATAACTCCCGCTAAAGCAATTTCTGTATAAAGAGCTAATCCACCTATCATGAACCCAATGTGGCAGATGATAAAATACATGAATACTTTTTTGATGTTATTTTGAATAATAGCACCTACTCCCCCACTAAATATAGTCATTATCGCTAGGGCTAAAAGTAATGTTGAAAGAAAAGCATCCCCTCCATAAATTAAAGTAAAAATACGAATCAAAGCATAAACCCCAACTTTGGTTAGCAAGCCTGCAAAAATCGCAGAAACTGCAGAGGGTGGTGTATGGTAGGATGCTGGCAACCAAAAATAAAGTGGAAAAATTGCAGATTTAATTCCGAATCCTACCAAGAAAAGTACAGCACTGATTTCTACTAAAGTTGTATTGTCTACATCTTTGATTTTTAAAGCAATATCTGCCATATTAAGTGTCCCTACCAAACCGTAAAGCACGCCTAAAGCCGTTAAAAAAATCATGGATGCAAAAAAATTAAGAGCGAAATACTTAACGGCACCTTCAAGTTGATTCTTTTCTCCTCCAATACTAATCAATACAAATGAACTGATGATGATGATCTCAAACCATACATATAAATTGAAAACATCTCCAGTCAAAAAAGCACCATTGAGACCTAAAAGTAAAAAATGAAATACACTAAAATAGCCGAAGCGCAATCTTGCTTTAATCACAGAAATGGTTGAAAATATAGACACTGCAAATCCGGCAATAGCAGTAAGTAAAACTAAAGTAACAGCTAGCATGTCTCCTACAAATACAATTCCAAAAGGAGCAGGCCAATTACCAGATTCTACTACCAGAATACCTTGGCTATACACTCCAATAAAAATCCAAATGGCAAGAACTAAGGCTACAAAATTCCCTACCACACTCACTATTTTTTGGATGTTGACTT
This sequence comes from Psychroflexus sp., assembly GCA_003565575.1. Classification (GTDB taxonomy): domain Bacteria; phylum Bacteroidota; class Bacteroidia; order Flavobacteriales; family Flavobacteriaceae; genus Psychroflexus. Next base: position 1,561 of record PXBV01000113.1, read on the forward strand.
GCCTCCAGAAAAACATGAGCACAATACTAAAGAAAAGATGAATTACTAGTGGTAGTATGATGATATCGTTTGTCATGAATCTTCGTCTGTGGTGTTAAGTTGATCTAAATCGTCTGTTTTTAAGACTTTGTAAGTTCGTTTTACTAGAATAATCGCAAAAGCCTGCAAGCCAAAACTAATGACAATAGCAGTAAGAATCAAAGCTTGAGGAATAGGATCTGCGTAAACGCCTTGTAGCACCTTTTCTGTTGAATCTATAATTGGAGGCTCACCTTTGGTAATCCTACCTAGCAAGAAAATCAACAAGTTGACACCATTACCTAGCAAGATAATGCCTAAAATGAGCTTCACCATGCTTCTACGCAAAATCATGTAAATCCCAGAGGCATAGAGTACACCCGTAATAATTGCAAGTATTATTTCCATTTAAGCTGATTCTGAAATTGTAAAAATTATAGTCAAAGAGGCACCTATGACAACAAGATAGACGCCAAGATCAAAAAATAAAGCAGAGCCTAATGCACCAATTACAGGGATGGGATCATCTGCCCAAAGCCCTGTCATAAGTGGCAAATCTGAAAACAAGATAGGAGTTATTCCACTTAAAAAAGCAATTAATAATCCCAAAGGCATCAAAAATCCAGGATGCACTTTCAAAACTACTTTGGTTTTGTCCAATCCGTTAGAAAACGCATCAAGCACAAAAGCTATTGCAGCCACAAGTCCACCTACAAAACCTCCGCCTGGAAGGTAATGTCCTCTTAACAAAATAAATACAGAAAACAGCAACAATACAGGCAAAAGGTAACTAGAAGCTGATTTTAAAATAAGTGTTCTCATGTTATTTTTTATCTCGTGTTTTTAGTCTTAACTTTAATAATCCAAATACGCCTAGCGCCGCCACAATTAATACAGAAATCTCAATCATTGTATCAATACCCCTAAAGTCAACTAATATCACATTCACAATATTTTTTCCATGTGCCAATTTATAAGCATTTTCAGCGTAATATTCTGAGACTTCAGCATTCTTTGGCTCACCTAAGACTCGTAAAATAAGCAAGGTGATTAAAACACCAAAACTTATTGACAATACTCCGTGTTTTATTCTGATTTTGGTGTCAGATAGATTTAAATATTTAGGCAGTTTATAAAGCACCAAAACAAACAAAATAACTGTGAGTGTATCTACAGAAAACTGCGTCATAGCTAAGTCTGGTGCACTATAAAATAAAAACAACAAACTGAAGGATAAACCTACCACTCCCAAAGCTGCAACAGCAGCTAATCTAGATTTGGTAAATACCGTATATAACACGCCAATTAATAGCATGGTTAAGATTGAAAGTTCATAAATAGTTAATTCTGTGAGCGTATTAAAATCTATGTTTAAGGAGAAATCAGAAAACAGTAAGAATCCAAGCAGTACAATTAAGAAAGCGACAATGGTAGAAAGGTAATGCCTTAGATACCCTGTTTGGAAAAAATTAGTCCATAAAGTAGAAAATTTTTCAAAACCTGTAGAAAGCTGAAGCAGGAGGGTCTTTGGAGCTATAACATCAAGCTTGGCAATAGCAGTTTCTAGACTGTGTTTTGGCTTTAAGGCAAAATACAAAACAAGCCCTAGAGTTATTGTGATAGCGCTTAAGCCTAAAACTGTATTAAACCCGTGCCAGAGCTTGAGATGAAAGCTTTCATAATCAATAACTTGAGTCATTGCAATGGGTTTTGCTATGGCAGTTTCTATCAATCCAGGAAAAATACCAAAAACGATTCCAGCAATGGTCATAAGCAATGGCGGCACCCACATCAAAGGGCTTGGTAAATGTAATTTTGAATATTTCTCAGGCAGTTTTCCCATAAAGGGTTTAACACCAGCTAAAAAGCCTCCGTAAAAAAGTAGTATTTTGGTCAAAATTGCTAGAACAGTTAACAAAACAGCACTACCACCGTAATGCAAAGTAGCTTCGTAAATTAAATCTTTTCCCACAAATCCTAAAGTTGGCGGCACTCCACCACTAATTAAGGCTGCAATAAACCCGGCTATAGCTACGGGCATCAATACTTTTCTTAATCCTGCCAGTTGAGTAATATCTCTAGTGCCAGTTTCATGGTCTATTATTCCTGTAATCAAGAATAATGATGCTTTATATAAGGCGTGAACTACAATAAACACAGCTGCAGCAACCAAAGCAGCTTGGGTACCAATTCCTATCAAAAATACAAGAATACCTAAAGCCGATATGGTAGAATAGGCTAAAATACCTTTCAAATCGGTTCTGAAAATAATATGAATCGCCGAGTACAGCATCGTTACAGCTCCCACAATAATCAATATAGTATGCCAAATATCTCCACCGTTTAAAACAGGAGTCATCCTAAATAGTAGATAAATTCCTGCTTTCACCATAGTCGCAGAATGCAGATAAGTAGAAACGGGTGTTGGTGCCTTCATGGCGCCTGGCAACCAAAAATGAAAAGGAAACTGAGCCGATTTTGTAAACGCTGCACCAAAAATCAACAGCAAAATTAAAAGATAGCTTGAACTGTCTGCAATCGCTTCCCTGGAAGAAAGCATCTCAGAAATGCGATACGTTCCCGCCACATCTCCTAGCAAAACAGCACCACCCAATAGTAATAAACCTCCAATTCCTGTGATACCCAAAGCTACAAGCGCAGACTTTCTGGAATCTGCCTTGTCGTTATTAAATCCAATTAAGTAAAATGATGAGATGCTGGTAAGCTCCCAAAAAATAAACATAGACATTAGGTTATCTGAAAGGACTAAGCCTAACATGGCCGCCATAAATAAGCTCAAGTAGCCATAAAATCGATCTAGATATTTATGGTCTTTAAGGTAAGCAGAAGTATATAAAAAAACCAGAGAACCTACTCCAGTTATCATCAATGCAAAAAGCAAGGCCAAACCATCTAAGGTAAAACTAAGGTTGACACCAAAACTTGGAATCCACTCATAAGACTGATAAATCACTTCACCATTAGAAACCTCTGGCAGGTATGACAAAAAATAAACGAATAAACTTAAAGGAATAAGTGAAGATAAAACGGCTAGTTTACCTCTAAAATAAGTTCCAGAAAAGACTAGGAATAAAGAAAATAAAAAACCTAAGAGTACAGCTGCTAGCATGCTTTATGTTATTTATACTTACAAATATATTATTATTTATTTAAGAGATTACAGCTTTGATTACTAAGCTGACCAAAAGTAAAAAATCATTTATAAAATTATATAGCACAAATTTAAAGACTTTGATACTAGATTAATTTTGAAAAGAGTTCGCTAACAGCTGAGATAAAAAAATTGGAAATTAAGTAGCTAATTACCAATCTCTTATAGTGTTTACCGTGCAAAAAAAATAACGTGTTTCATTAAAAACTGAAATTTATATCTAAATGGTTTACAATACGTTGCGTTTATTTAAACTTTGTTGTATTTACCTTTAAACAAGCCTTACTATCGATACTCAATTTACTAACAAGTCATGCCAATTTTAATTCAAAAAATAGCCTAATTCTCTTTAAACGATTCAGATTCAAACTCTTCAATCAAAAGCTTTGCCTGTTCTTCATCCTTTTCATTCACCATAAGTTGGTAATCTCCAAATGCTCCAGCGTAAGAGGAATCCAGCTTATTTACTTCAAAAGATGAGATATTTTCAGAATCTAACAGGTTTTTCACTCCCATTAAAAGCACTTTAGATTTGGTACTATACACTTTCTTGTTCATATCCTTATAGGTTAAGTTCAATTTAATCTTCGTCTTGCATACCATTCCAGCCTCTGGCTTTCATAGGAATTTTAGTATTCATTCTAGAAATGAGATGAATGCCCTCACTCTGCTCTGCCATATGGCCAATAACGGTTAAGTTTGGATTGGCTTTTATTTTATCGTAATCGTTTTGGTCTACTGTAAACAACAACTCATAGTCTTCTCCACCATTGAGAACTACGGTGGTGGAATCGAGCTTAAACTCTTCACAAGTAGATATGCTCATAGGGTCAAGTGGCAACTTGTCTTCAAAAACATTAGCTCCTACTTTAGAGTGCTTACAGAGATGCATTACTTCTGAGGACAGACCATCACTGATATCTATCATGGACGTTGGTTTGACTTCTAGCGCTTTTAGAAGTTCTACAATATCTTTTCTAGCTTCTGGCTTTAATTGCCGTTCTACAATATAGGTATATTTTTCGAGATCAGGCTGGGCGTTGGGATTAACTTTAAAGACTTCATTTTCGCGTTGTAAAACTTTTAGACCTAAAAACGCACCACCCAAATCTCCTGAAACTACCAATAAATCATTAGACTTGGCTCCACTTCTGTAGGTGATATCATCTGATTTTGCTTGACCAATGGCGGTAATACTAATGGTTAGACCTTTTACGGCCGATGTGGTATCTCCACCCACAACGTCTACATTATACAATTCTGCAGCTGTTGTGATACCGCTATACAATTCTTCCAAAGCTTCTACCGTAAATCGGTTAGAACAAGCAATGGATACGGTAATTTGTTCAGCTTGCGCATTCATAGCATATACATCAGACAAGTTGACCATAACGGCCTTATACCCCAAATGCTTCAAGGGCATATAGGCTAAATCAAAATGGATGCCTTCTACCAGCAAATCGGTGGTTACAACGGTGTGGTCATCGTGATTAAGTACTGCAGCATCATCGCCAATACTCTTAACTGTAGATGTATGCTTTACTTTTAAAAATTGGGTAAGATGATCTATAAGTCCAAACTCTCCCAACTCTGATAGCTTGGTTTTACTGTCTTTCGTATTTTGAAACATTTGGTCTAGTTTATTTTTTAAAAGCACAAAGTTACTGAAAAGGAATGGCAAACTTCTAAAGCAAATGCTAAGACCTCTAAAAGCCCAAAACACTAAGACAGAGATTTCTGAGTGATTTATTCATTAATTTCTCCAACATAAAAGGCCTTTTCATAAATTCCTAAAATATTCTCTCTTAGCCAAAGCGGCTTCACCACTTCAATCCGTGCTCCGTAGGAAAGGATGAGGCGTTGGAGTTCGTAGTTGAATGTTTTAAAAGAAATTGATATTGAATAAAAAAATGAATAAAGTTTAAATGTGCATACTTATCTTAGTCGTCTATTTAATAAAAAACTATGTTCGAGTAAACTTTTAAAAATATAGATGATATCCTGTATAAAGATGCGGGAGCCGATTCAGAATTAGATTATATTGGACAAACTTCTTGGGTATTGTTCTTGCGCTATTTAGACCAACTGGAACTCGAAAAAAAGGACGAAGCCGAATTAGAAGCTAAAGACTACAGCTTTATCATTGACGAGCAATTCCGTTGGGGAACTTGGGCGATGCCAAAGGATGATGAAGGCAATTTAGATAGACATCGCGCTAAAACGGGCCCTGAACTCATTGAATTTGTAGACCATCAACTCTTCCCCTATTTAGCCAAATTCAAACAATCAGCAGATAATCCTCAAACCATTGAATATAAAATTGGTGAAATTTTTAGTGAACTAAAAAACAAAATCCAAAGTGGGTTTAACCTGAGAGAGATTATTGAAATGGTAGATAATTTACCATTTAGATCTTCTAAGGACAAACACGAACTCAGCCACCTGTATGAAACCAAGATTAAAAACATGGGAAATGCAGGGAGAAACGGCGGACAATTTTATACGCCACGCCCCTTGATTAGAGCGATGATACAAGTGACCAACCCACAAATTGGTGAAACCATAGATGATCCTGCGGTGGGTTCTGCTGGGTTTTTATGTGAAGCTTATGATTATCTCTATAATCACATGGAAAAAACCACCGAAAACCTAAAACAACTCCAAGAACGCACGTTTTATGGTAAGGAAAAGAAAAACTTAGCCTACGTAATTGGTGTGATGAACATGATATTACACGGCATTGAAGCACCCAATATTTCGCATGTTAATTCCTTGACGCAACCACTGAATAGCATACAAGAAAAAGACAGGCATCACATTATTTTAGCCAATCCGCCATTTGGCGGAAAAGAGCGTAAAGAAATACAACAGAACTTTGATATAAAAACTGGAGAAACCGCCTTTTTATTTATGCAGTTGTTCATCAAATCGCTTAAAACAGACGGTAGAGCCGCTATTGTCATTAAAAACACCTTTTTAAGCAATACCGATAATGCTTCTGTAGCTTTACGCAAATATTTGCTCGACACCTGTA
>PXBV01000025.1 GCA_003565575.1 Psychroflexus sp.
ATAGAGATTCAGATAGGAGAGGAGGTGCTAATGGAGCAAGAATTAGACTTGAACCAATGCGAAGCTGGGAGTCTAATAATCCTGAACAATTAGACAGAGTACTATCAAAGTACGAATCTATTCAGACAAAATTTAACAAGAAAAACACCAGAACTAAAGTGTCTTTAGCAGACTTAATTGTTCTTGGAGGAAATGCTGCAATTGAAGAGGCAGCCAAACAAGCTGGTCATACTGTCAATGTTCCATTTACACCAGGAAGAACAGACGCAAGCCAAGAGCAAACTGATGTAGAATCTATGCAATTACTGAAGCCTATGGCAGATGGATTTACCAATTATCAAGAAAAACAGTTTACATTAAGTACAGAAGAATTATTGGTAGATAAGGCGCAATTGTTAACATTAACTCCACCAGAAATGACTGTTTTATTAGGAGGTATGAGAGCTTTAGGTGCTAATCATAACAATAATAAACATGGAGTGTTTACAGATACACCTGGTCAATTAACTAATGATTACTTTGTGAATTTGCTTGATATGGCTAATAAGTGGGAAGCCACTGATGAATCTAAAACTGTTTTTGAAGGTAAAGATAGAAAAACAGGAGAGCTTAAGTGGACGGCAACTCGTGCAGACTTGATATTTGGTTCACATTCAGAGTTAAGAGCTTTAGCTGAAGTTTATGCAACAGAGGATGCTAAAGAAAAGTTTGTTACAGATTTCGTTAAAGCATGGTCAAAAGTTATGGATTTAGATCGTTTTGATGTGAAAATGTAAATAAACTTTAAATTTAGATTAATTGCTATTGAGGTCGTTTAATAATTATTAGACGACCTCTTTTTTTTAAATATCGTTGTCCGATAAAAATACAAAATTGAAATTTTCTCATTTTTAGTTATACATTCATAAAGCTTTCTCTTTTCAACTCTACCATTATCCGACTCTTCTTTCTAACTTCTATCACTTCTTTTTTTAATACCATCAATTGTTTTATCATCTAAAACTACAAAGGTGACTTTCTGTAGCTAAAACTCTTTTTTTATGTCTGATCATGACTAGTTGCAGTTCTAAAGTGAATTAAACAAGGTATATCTTCTGAGCATTAATCATGGTTGGGATCTTTAATTCCTCCATTTTCTTGCCATTAATAGGATTAAGACTCACTCCCTTCAGAATAGTTGTAAATAAGCAAATCATAGACTCATCTACAATCTTTAAGTTTTAACTGGAGGTTTTAATCTACTGCTGTCCGATAAAAATGGGACGTAACGATTATATAGTGTTTGATAAATAGCTGTAAATACTTTACTATTCCTGTTCTTATTAGCGTCAAAAATAGTGAAAGATTTAAGAAAATGATAAAGGTTAGAATGGCTTAAACGCACTTGCAGATGAGCCTGGAAGATGTGAGCTCTCTAAATGAAAGCATACCGCTTAAGGTGACGAAAATCTTGGTTAGTAAATGATCGTAAGTTTTAAATTTTTATAATTCCTATGACTATTATGTATCCAACTGTTTGGGAAATATCAGATGATGAAATGTTTTTAAAATTTGTTTAAGAACTGGTGTTCCGCTAAAGTTTGAGTTTTTAGTTCATATCTCTTTTTTGGCGAAAATTGTTTATAAAAAAAGTGGGAAATCCTTTATTGGAAATCCCACTTTTAAAATGTTTTTAGAAGCTTAAAGTCTTTAAAGACCTGTAGCAACCAGTGTGACATTGTCTATAAAATACACCGCACCTTCTACAGCCCCAAGGTCTAATACCATTCTTGCAGGATTAACGTTGCCCGTGAAGACCCATTCAATTTGTTGCCATTCTGTTGTGATGGTATAATCTGCACTGTAGAGTGCGTTTGGGTTTGTAGAGAACCTTATATTTCCACCATCACCAGGAGTTCCTTGCTGACCTCTTATTAAAATAGAGAGTGTATATTCAACTCCATCTTGTGTAGGTAGATTGTCCGATGCCATTTGTGTATTCCATGGGTTTGGTCCAACACCAACTGCTCGCAAGGATCTTCCAAAATAAGCTTCGTTGGATTCACCTGTAGCCGTTAACTGGTCTGCCCCGTTAAATTTATTCCAATTATCGAAATCATCGCCATCACCAAGTTCAAAGCCTTCATTTAGAGCAAGGTTTTCACCTACCCAAAATTTTCCAAATGGTGATCCTTCTCCTCCTTCTGTAGTGACGACAATAGGAACTTCTGAATTTTCAGTAAGGCCGGATGGGACTGTTACTACCAATTCTGTATCAGATGCTGAAACTACATTTGCTTCTACACCGCCAAATGTTACAGACTGTAGATTGTTATTCAATGAAGTACCTACCATAGTTACATTTGAACCTTCAGGAGCAGCATTGGTTGATATAGCTTCTATAATCGGGAAAACCCTTGGAATTAAGGTTATATCCATTTCAACAGTATAGCCAGCAGCCATCACTAAAGTGACTTTTCTATTTCCTACTCCACCACTTGTAGGGGTGTTAAAGGTTATTTGATTACCATCAAGCTGAAATGGTACCTGATCGTTATTTATAAATACGAAAAGTACGCTATTAAAATTTTCTCCTTCTATAGTAACTTCATCACCAGGAAAAATTTCTTCTGGTAAAACATTTACTATTGAAACTTCTGCAACAGTATCGTCATCTTGGCAACTTACCATAAGACATGTAAACGAAACAGCAAAAAACAAACTAATTAGTCTCAGAGCTTTAATCATTTTTATTAATTTAAATTGTTATATTATTTTCTTGTCTTTTTTAAAACAAATGTTGTGTGTAAATATAATTATTAATCCATAAATATCAATCGATTGCGTAGAATTTTTTTAAAGATTTATTATGATTAACCGTTGAGTTTGTTAATTATCTTTAATCATTTTTCAGGAGTTTTATCAGAACCATTGTCAACAAACATTAAAGGATAACTTTAATAGTGAAATTAGGTTATCTGAATTGAAGAGTTTCGGATTTTAAACTTTTAGATTTTATAATACTTTGTATGAAATTACTTCAAAACCGATTGTTCCTAAATTTGGTTATAAATGTGAGAATGAACATGAATATGGTTTCAATTAAATAGAATCAATTAGTAAAAAAGGGAGCCGTTTTGATTTACAGCTCCCTAAAATTAAGAAGCAAGTATTAATCTAATTCAAAAAATTAATATCCAGGGTTTTGATAAGCCGCTTTTTCTGCAGCAGTAGCTTCCATAGCGTCTATCTGATTCTGAGGAATTGGTCTCAAATAGTGATAGGGTTCAATGGTTCGAGTAGTTACTGTCGGGTCATGGTCAGCGGCATCATTTCCAGCAATTTCGTAAGTGTCTGCATATTCATTCCATTTTTGAGTCCTGATTAGATCAAACCATCTATAGCCCTCTCCAAAAAACTCACGAGAACGTTCAGCTAAAATATAATCAATATCTATGCTTGCCGGTGTTAAATTTACCATAGCACTGCTGTTATCTTCTATACGCTCTTCTTGATTTTTATTATCAAAACGCCATCTACCCGCACGTGCACGTAATACATTAACTAAATCTCTTGCGGAATAACTTCCAGAAGCCCCTTTTACAGCAGCTTCAGCGGCTAGAAGGTAAAATTCTGAAAACTTGGCAATTGGGAACGGCCGTGTTACACCTACATTAGGTTGTCCTAAACCACCTGCATTGTCTGTACGGTAGGTGCCCAGTTTCCATAAACCTGGGTAGAATCTTCTATTTATTTCATTGATGTTGATGACATAGTCTGATCTGCCAGGTACTTCTCCACCGCCAATATTTCCACCATTGACATAATTTACATTAGGATTAAATTCATCTAAAAAAGTAATAACTGCATCTCCTGGCACTATTTCTAATCCATTTGCGGCTGTTAAACTAGGAGTGGGGTCCCCACCTCTGTCCCAATTACCTCGGTAACTTGTAACAAATGTACCATCATAACGAGAATCTATGTCTTTATTTGTAAATGTCTCTGTTAAAGCCCCAATGGTTGGTGCCATTCTAGTCCATGGACGACCGTAACTTTGAGCGGCTTCCCGTTGAACGGCTGCAACACCATCAACACTAATAGTGGTGTAATTTGAAGTTACCATCCAGACCGCTGCATTAGTGTCATCTGTACCTCCAAAACCTGTTATAGGTGCGCCATTATATATTGGACTTTCTTCTGTTCTATCTGCATAGAGCATAACTTCTTCATGACGATCATTGGCCCCATCATGAACATCATAAAAGTGGTCTAATAATCTATAAGGTCCAGGGTTTTCTATACCTTCAACAGCAAAATTATAGGCTTGCTGATAATAATACGAAGCTCCATTACCATCGAGGTCTACCCGTGGAGTTTCCGGATAGGTTGGGATATTATTAGGGTTTTCAAGCCACCAACCGTAAGTTAAATAGGCTTTTGAAAGAAATAACCTAGCAACGTTTTTAGTGACAGAACCAGTAAGCCTTGGACTATCTGGTAAATTTTCAACGGCTCTAAGTAAATCAGGAAAAATAGCTTTTGTATATACCTCTGGAACGGTATTCCTAATCGAGGTTCTAAATGGTGTTTGATTGAATTCTAGCTCTCCAGAACCCAAATCTAAGGGAACCCCTCCATAAGTTTGCACCAATAAAAAGTAGTATAATGCTCTAAAAAAATGCGCCTCTGCAACTAGTGCATCACTTAAACCAACGGCTGATGCATTTTCAATAATTCCACTTGCTGTGTTAATGGCTGGCCAGCTAGCTCCCCATGGTCTTCCTATGGAAAATCCAGATTCAGCACGTAGTTGTCCTTGACCAGCTAGATCTAAATCAAAGAAGTTATTGTCAGCACTTTGGGCAGCACAATATTCATCAGTTCCAGTTTCTGCCATATTCAAAAAATAAGCAAACCCATAAATACTTCTTAAGTTTTCATATAAATAGGTTAATCCTCCTTGCACACCTAATTCCGATTGAAAGAATTCTGGTGTAAAGACGCCTCTAGGCTGCTCTTCTAAAATATCTTCTGTACAAGAGCTTGTTAATGTTAATGCAATCAATAACATTGCAATCGATGCATTTTTAAATTTAATCTTCATCATCGTTTATAATTTTAAAATGTTATGTTTAATCCTATCAAGTAGTTGGTTGTAGTTGGCACATTGGTTCCTATTGTAGGTATACCTCGAGATATATTTCCTGTATTCACAGCTACATTTTGACGAGTTCCATCGTTATTGACTCCTGAGTTGGTTTCTGGATCTAGTCCAGATTCTCTGTGGAAGGGTGAAAATAAAATAAATGGATTTTGCGCTGTACAATAAACTCTTAGCATGCTTATTCCTGTCTTACCCAATAGTTTTTGGTCAAAATTGTAGCCCAAAGTCATGGCACGTATTTTTAAAAAGGAACCATCAAAATACCCTAAGGTGCTAGCATATCGTTGATTATCTCCACTCTGAACTCCACCAGGTGCTGGGTATCTTGCTCCTGTATTATTAGGAGTCCAGTAATCTACATCAACATTATTACTTCTCCCAGTTAATAAATTTAAGTAACCACTAGAAGAATACAGAGTGCTTACTAAGATTCCACCACTTTGGAAGGCTCCAACTGTTGTAAAATCAAAGTTCTTATAGGCTAAGCGCGTTGTAAATCCTCCATTAAAATCTGGAGTTGGGTCTTGGACAACCCGGTCTTCTTGATTAATAGGCCTGGTAGGGGACCCATCTTCGTTAAAATCACCTGTGTATCGTACTCGTACCATACCTAATGTACCGTCTGGCTCATATTGATCAAAGAATTCGTAATCTGGATCAGATTCGTTCCAAAGACCTAGTCGTTCATGGTCAAAAATTACATTTAGTGGCTGACCTACAAACCATAGGTTATTGATATCTTCTACCTGTCCAGAAGCCAATGAGGTTATTTCGTTTCTGTTAGTAAATACGTTTACACCAACGTCCCATGAAAATCCATCAGGATCATTAAATATAGTAGCATTAAGCGCAACTTCAACACCTCTGTTTCGGGTTGATCCAATATTACTTGTTATACTACCTACACCAGAAGTTGGAGGTAGACCAAGTCCTAAAAGGATATCCTTTGTATCAGTTGTATAATATTCAATACTACCGGTCAAATAGTTGTCAAACAGACCAAAGTCAATACCATAATTCCATGTTTCAGAAAATTCCCAACCTAAATCTGGATTAGGTAATTGTGAAACTGAAAATCCATTGGCAAAGGTTTGTCCAAAATTGTATTGAACCTGGGATAATCTACCTTGAACAGAAAATGGGGCAATGGCTTGGTTCGATGTTTGACCATATCCCACTCTTGTTTTTAACAAATTCACCCATGAAACATCTTCCATAAATTTCTCATTAGCTATGTTCCAACCAGCAGATATTGCAGGATATGTAAACCATTTATTACCTGGTGATAATCTGGATGAACCATCAGAACGCAATGTAGCCGTCAATAAATATCTATTGTCATACTGATAAAGAGCTCGTCCCATCAGAGATAATAAGCCTGTTTGAGAGTATCCAGTTCCGTATCTTAAAATATCATCAGCAAGTGCAGAGTCCAAATTATACCACAGGGAATTTTCATCAGGTATATTTTGAGCAGCAAGACCTACATTATCAAAATGGCTTTTTTGGGAGGAGAATAAACCTACAAAATTAAATTTATGTTTTCCTATTGTTCTGTCAAAGAGGATTTGATTTTCTATGACATAGTCATAAAAGACTGAGCTGTCATAGCTAGCACTAGAAGGATCGTCTGTATAACTAAATACGCCTTGACCTGTAAAGTTTCCATTTCTAGTAGTACGATAATTGAGACCGAGATTTAAACGATATTTTAAGCCATCTATTCCTAAACCTATTTCACCGTAAATATTATTATAACTACCAAAATTTAATTGTTCATTCGCTCTTCTATTTCCAACTCTTGAGATTTCATTTCTAGTTGGAATCCATCTATCATCTGCCTGAGTGGAGAGTCTAACGGTTTCTAAAAAATTACCGTTTTCATCAAAGGGACTTAGCAAGGGTGAAGCTGAAAGTGTTCCAAAAATTCCAACAATTGAACTGGTTTTACTAAAGTTGGTAACGGAGTTGATTCCAAAACGTATGTTATCATTAACGTTTTGATCAAGCTGTGCCCGAAGTGTGTACCTGTCAAAAGAATCACCAGGAACGACTGAGGTTTCTTGAAAATATCCCATACCGACATTATATGAGCTATTTTCTCCTCCGCCTTGAACGCTAACATCGTGAGAGGTTATAACGCCTGTACTGTAAAGTAAATCTTGCCAGTCCGTATCGTTACTTAAGGATTCATCACCAGCTAGACCGAAAATTGGAGTACCCCCTCTATTTGCTGCAACATCAGCACGTAGTTGGATAAGTTGAGCTGAATTCATTAATGGGTATTTTGCAAATACTTCTTTAAAGCCATAGTAAGAGGTGTAATTAATTTTAGGATCTTGTCCCTTTTTACCTGATTTAGTCTGGACTAAGATAACACCATTTGCACCCCTAGACCCATAAATAGCGGTTGCCGAAGCATCTTTAAGGATTTCTATACTTTCAATATCAACAGGGTTAATGTCATTTAGACCGCCCGCAAATGGAATACCATTTAAAACAATTAATGGATTATTATCTGCTGTAAGTGAGCGTACACCCCGAATTCTGATTTGTGGTGAAGAACCTGGTCTAGTACTTGTACTTTGTATATCAACACCAGCAGCTCTACCTACCAAAGCCTCTTGAA
>PXBV01000061.1 GCA_003565575.1 Psychroflexus sp.
AATAGGGAATAAACTTACGTGATTTCCATAGATCCAAGATACAAGAGGAATGTATGCATCCCATTCAAAAATAACATCATAACTAGACAAATCATCAGCCCAAAGAAAGCCTTTTTGTCTCAAATCAAACGCACTTGGGAAAAATTGAAACAGCGCATAAAAGACTGGGATTTGTAATAAGGCAGGGATACAGCCAGCAAGTGGGCTGACACCAGTTTTGCTGTAAAGCTTCATGGTTTCCTGCTGCTTCTTCATAGCATTGTCCTTGTATTTTTCGTTGATTTCATTAATCTCTGGTCTTAAGACTTTCATCTTAGCCTGAGATAAATAGGACTTGTAGGTAATAGGGGAGAGGACAATTCTCACTACAATGGTCATCACTATAATTGCCAAACCATAACTTGGCAGAGCACTGCTTAAAAAGCCAAAGAAAGGAATAAATACATACCTATTAATCCACCCAAAAAGCCCCCAACCTAAAGGAACAATTTCATCTAACTTTCGTTCATATGAACTTAAGATTTTGAAATCTGATGGGCCGTGGTACCAATTCATACTTTCAGAAAACTCCCCATTGTTGAGTTTTAAAGGAACTTCAGTAAGAAAATTTTTGGTGAAAAGGGTATCTACTTGTTCATCCTGAACCAAATTTCTAGAGGTCATTTTTCCTCTAGCAAATGGTCTGTCTGTTAATAAAACTGAGGTGAAAAAGTGTTGTTTGTAAGCCACCCATTCTATAAGATTATTTTCCTCGTAAGTCTCGTCTCTTTGGTTGGTATAATCATCTTTTCCACCGTCGTATAGATAAACAATTTCAGTATATCTGTTTTCATAAGAAATACTTTTCGCTTTGCGAAAGGCGTTAACTTCCCAAGTTAAATCTGCATTTTCTGAAGAAATTAGACTACCAAGACCTTGAGAACGTATGCCAAAGTTGAGCATGTAATCATCAGGTTCTAATCCATAATAAAATTCTAGGAACTCTACATCAGAAATTTTGGCCCTCATACTGAGAGTTTGGTTACCGTTTTCTGAACTTAAGTTAGGTTCAAAATAAAGTTTATTTGTATTGTAGGTTCGTCCATCGTTACCTTCAAAAGTAATATTGAAATCCGCATTCCCATCTTTTATTAAGTAAATAGGATCCCCTTTGTAAGTATCATGTTGTTTCATTTTGGCTTCAACAATCTGGCCTCCTCTATTACTGATTTTCAGTTTTAAAACTTCATTTTCAATAGTAGTAATGGCATTATCTTCAGCATAATCTTGAAGTGCTGTATACGCAAAGGCTCCAAATTCTCTCTTAGCTAACTCAGCTTTAACTGAATCTTGCAAACTGCTTTGTGCTATATCCGTATTGGAGCTCGGCTCAGTTGTTTCCTGAGCTGTAGATTTTGATTCTACAGTTTTTTCTAGTTGTTCAGGATCTTTTTCAGCTGCAATTTCTTCAGTTGGGTTTAAATACATGAATAAAATCAAGATTAAACCAATCAGTGTGAATCCTATAACAGAATTTTTATCAAATGTCTTTTTATCTTCCATTTACTTGCTATTGTATGTGTTGATTTATTAAAATCACTGCAAAAATCAACATTTAATTTTATTTAGACTGATTTATTAGGGCTTTATTTAAGATGGGGCAGAATATCTTGTTTGTTGATAAGTTTTAGCTGCTTCTATAAAGCTTAAGAACAATGGATGCGGGGTGGCAACTGTACTTTTATACTCTGGATGAAATTGAACTCCTATAAACCAAGGGTGATCTTCAAGCTCAATGGTTTCTACTAGACCTGTCTGTGGGTTTCTGCCTGTGCACAACATCCCATGTTTTTCTAGATCTTCAACATATTGGGTATTCACTTCATATCTATGGCGATGCCTTTCAGATATTTGAGTTTTACCATAAATTTCGGCTAGTTTAGAGCCTTCTTTAAGCTCACAATCCCAGGCACCTAATCTCATAGTGCCTCCCATTTGTTTAAGGTCTTTTTGATTATTCATCAAACCAATAACAGGATGAGGTGTGCTAGGATTCATTTCTTCGGAATTAGCTTGTTCAAGTTTTAGCACATTTCGAGAATATTCTATTACTGCCATTTGTAAACCAAGGCAAATCCCTAAAAATGGAATATTGTGCGTTCTTGCATGTTCTACAGCACTAATCTTTCCTTCTATACCACGTTCACCAAACCCCGGTGCTACTAGCAAGCCGTCTAATTTATGAAAAATGGTTTCGTTATAGCTTTCCTCTTCGGAGTTGATCCAAATCACGTTTACGTTTACGTCATTATAAGCGCCAGCATGAATAAAAGACTCTAAAATCGATTTGTAAGAGTCTTGTAAATCAACGTATTTTCCTACCAAACCAATAGAAACTTCTTGGGTAGCATTTTTAAGTTTATTCACAAAAAAGTTCCATTTTTCTAGGTTCGGTATGACATCATCTTTCAAGTTTAGTTTTTTCAAAGTGATGCTATCTAGGCCTTCTTCTGCCATCAAGTTGGGAACATCGTAGATAGAATCTGCATCTATAGATTGGATGACCGCTTCTTTTTTGACATTACAAAACAAAGCTAATTTACTTCTGATGTCATCATTGATATGATGTTCTGTTCTACACACCAAAATTTCAGGAGAAATCCCGCTTTCCATCAAGGTTTTAACGCTGTGTTGAGTAGGTTTGGTTTTGAGTTCTTTGGCAGCAGACAGGTAAGGAATCAAGGTTAAATGAATCACTAAAGCATTGTGTTCGCCAAGTTCCCATTTCAGTTGTCTTACTGCTTCAATATATGGTAAAGATTCAATATCGCCCACAGTGCCACCAATTTCAGTAATGACAATATCGTAATCCTCATTTTGACCTAAAATCTGAATGCGTTCCTTGATTTCGTTGGTGATATGTGGAATTACCTGAACCGTTTTGCCAAGAAAATCCCCTCTGCGTTCTTTATCGATGACGCTTTGGTAAATTTTACCAGTGGTTACATTGTTGGCTTGAGAGGTGTTAACGTTAAGAAAGCGCTCGTAATGTCCAAGGTCAAGATCCGTTTCGGCGCCATCTTCGGTCACAAAACATTCTCCATGCTCATAAGGGTTGAGTGTTCCAGGATCAATATTGATGTAAGGGTCTAGTTTTTGGATGGTAACTTTATACCCTCGAGCTTGAAGTAGTTTTGCTAAAGATGCTGCGATTATTCCTTTCCCTAAAGACGAAGAAACACCGCCTGTTACAAATATGTACTTTGTATCGGCCATTTGTGTTGAGTATTTTGTGTCTATACGGGATGCAAAAATATCATTTAATTTTTGCTTAACCTCTAATTATCTGAGTAAAATTTGATTTATCTGACTTGTTAAAGCAAAGTTAAGGTTTTAAGTTAACTATACTATTGAACTCAGTTTAGTCCCTTTTGAAAGAAAAAGTTTGCTACCTTTCAAGTTAAGCTTTTTGATTTGTAAACTGAGTTATACTTGATTTTAAACTTTAGTTCTATTATGAATGTCTAATTTTTTTTAAAATGGACTCCAAGCCATTTTCTTTGAGCTCAAGCACTTCTTGCATTTGTTGGCCAAGCTTGTTGTTCGGAAATCCTTTCTGTCTAAACCATATCAGGTAATATTCTGGCAAGTCTGAAAGGTAATAGCCCTTATACTTTCCAAAATGCATTTTTGCATTTGCTAATTCGAGTAAATGCTTTTTTTGCTCATCAGGATTCATTATAGTTTGGTTTTTATAAGACTTTTACACAAGGTGCTAAGAAACCTTTTTAATTTATTGTAGCCAAACTTTAAATTATTACTTTTGTAATCCAAATTTTTATCATAAAACCTGATTATGAATTTACATGAATATCAAGGCAAAGAAATACTAAGCAGTTTTGGAGTAGGCGTCCAAAAAGGAATTTTGGCACACACTCCAAAAGAAGCTGTAGAAGCCGCAAAAAAACTTACTGAAGAAACCGGAACTGGTTGGCACGTTGTTAAAGCTCAAATCCATGCAGGAGGACGTGGTAAAGGCGGAGGTGTAAAACTTGCTAAAAACCTTAAAGAGGTTGAGCAAATTGCAGGAGACATTTTGGGGATGCACTTAGTTACACCACAAACTAGTAAAGAAGGTAAAGAAGTACATCAAGTTCTTGTAACTGAAGATGTATACTATCCAGGTGATAATGAACCAGAAGAATATTACATGTCTGTATTGCTCAACAGAGCTACGGGAAAAAATATGATTATGTATTCACCAGAAGGTGGAGTAGATATAGAAAGTGTTGCTGAAAAAACACCAGAGCTTATTTTTACTGAAGAAATTGATCCAGCAACAGGTATTTTGCCATTTCAAGCTAGAAAAATAGCATTTAACTTTGGTCTAGAAGGCAAAGCCTTTAAAGAAATGACCAAATTCGTAACTGCTTTGTACAACGCTTACGATGGTTCAGATTCTTCTTTGTTTGAAATCAATCCTGTTTTAAAAACCAGTGATGACAAAATAATTGCTGTAGATTCTAAAGTGACTTTAGACGATTCAGCTTTATTTAGACATAAAGATTACCAGAGCATGCGCGATACGCGTGAAGAAGATCCAACAGAAGTGGAAGCTAGAGAAGCTGGCTTAAGCTACGTCAACTTAGATGGAAATGTAGGTTGTATGGTGAACGGTGCTGGACTGGCGATGGCAACGATGGACTTGATTAAATTTGCTGGTGGAGAACCTGCTAACTTCCTTGATGTTGGTGGTACAGCTGATGCCAAACGTGTGGAACAAGCTTTTAAGTTGATTTTGAAAGACGAAAAAGTGGAAGCCATCTTAATCAATATTTTTGGTGGTATTGTAAGATGTGACCGCGTTGCTCAAGGCGTTATAGAAGCTTATAAAAATATGGGTGACCAAATTAAAGTGCCTATCATTGTTAGATTGCAAGGTACCAATGCAGAAGAAGCAGTAAAATTAATTAACGAAGCTGGAATCAATGTGAAAACCGCAGTTCAGTTTAAAGAAGCTGCAGATAAAGTACAGGAAGTTTTAGCTTAATTAAAACTTGCTTTATATCATTTCAAAACCCTCGATTTTTCGGGGGTTTTTTGGTTTAAACTGAAACTGATTCTTTGTTTGAAATCTTTCTCTTGATATAGCCTCCAAGATAATCTGCATCTTTTTGAATACCACCTAGCGTTGCCGATGCTCTCGTATGCAACCATGGCAAACCTATAAAATAAAGCCCTTCTACATTACTCACTCCACGCTGGTGAACAGGGTAACCTTCTTTATCCAATTCAAGCCCTTCTATCCAATCAAATTTAGGTCGATATCCAGTAGCCCAAATAATAGTTTCCACATCATCTAACCTCGCATTGTCAGTAATGATAGTATTTTGCTTGGCATCCAATGTTTTTCCTACGGGAATCACATTAGGTCGTTTTAGAATTCCTTCTACATCCACACCAATAACAGGCTGTTTTGACTTGCTTATTTTTTTACCCAACCATGATTCTTTACTAAAACTCAGGTATCCAGTTTTGGTAAACCACCACCATAAAGTTTTGCCCAGAAATTCTTGTGGTAAAGTTTTTACATCGGTATCTCCAGAAAAATACACATCTCTATTGGTTTTGGAAACCTCATCCAAAATTTGATAGCCAGAATCTCCAGCACCTACTACCATGGCTTTTCCTTCTTTTAACTGACTAGGGTTTTTATAATGATCACTGTGTATTTGAATTATAGAATCGTCAATTTTGGTATGAAAAGGCGGAGTATAAGGAATATGAAATGGTCCTGTGGCTACAATAACCTGTTCTGCTTCATAATATCCATCTTCGTGCTTTATAATAAAGTAACCTGTCTTGTCTTGAATTTCGGTTACAAGGGTGTTAAATTGAATAGGAAGTTCAAATTTTTCAACATAGGCCTCAAAATAGTGTGCAACTTCATATTTATTGGGATAATGACCTTTGGGCTTGGGAAAATCCATGCCTTTTAAGTTGTTAAATTCTGAAGGCGTAAAGAGGGTCAATGAATCCCAACGTTTTAGCCAAGAAGCACCAATTTCATTTTCTTTGTCTAAGACTAAATAATTTTTTCCTAGTTTCTTAAGTTCGTAAGCCATGGAAAGTCCAGCTTGAGCAGCACCAATAATGATAAAATCTAACATTAGCTTTTTCTTTTAATATACGCTTTAATTTGTAAAAAGCAAGCATTCAAGCCTTCAAGCTTTTGTTTAATTTGAAATATTGATTATAGATCCAAAGGATGAGGACCCCAAAACTTACAGCTACAACTATAAGTATCGTATTAATTATGTTATCTGCAGAAAACGATAATTTGATTAAAATCGTAGAAATAACAAATCCTGAATTTCGTATCACTCTACTAAATTCTTCGGTTTGAAGGAAGGAAAATAACAGCAATAATACATCAATCAAAATGAGAACAGTAAAGAAATCATCAAAAAATATAGTATTAACAGTTTTGATGTTTGTTGTTGAATAATCTGTGCTTACCAGTGTATCATAAAACCAATTACCAAAGGAAATAGCAGCAAGTAATACAATGGTAGGAACCAGAATGGTGGCAAACACATTTTTGACTTGAATGTGCGATTTGATTTTTTCCGTAATTTTTTCCTTTTCAGCCTTATTTTTTGAATTTAATCTGTAAAACTGAAATATTAAAAAGAACAACACCAAAGTCGCCAAAATATCTATGGTGAATTGGATGTCTCCCTCAATCGAAAACCAGCTAGATGAAAATTCTAAATTCGATAAATCATAAAAAATTTTCCGTATCAAAATTAAAGTGATGATTTCATACTGCTTACCTATATAAATGGTAATAGATTTTGGTAAATAAAAGACCAATAGATAGACTTCATAAATAAGTATTATCGAAAACGGCGTGTATATAGCCGAGACGGGACTTATGATAAGGTTGCCGTCATATTCTCCAAAATCTACAATGTTAAAATCTATTAGACCTATAATTGCTAAATGTACTCCAAAACTGACTATAGCTACAATTACTATAATTTTTTCGAGCTTTTCCTTTAGCGTTTCAGATAGTACAAAGGAGTTTAATTTTGAGTAATACTTTTTTAGAGCTGTAGATTGCATGCTCTAAATATAACTAAAAAGTAACTTGAAAATTTTCAACAAATGTTATTTAAGATGCAATATCTGCCATAATCATTTTGGCATGTATTCTAGAGTTTTCTATAAACCACTTATGTGTTTCCATACCACCGCAAATAACTCCTGCTAGATAAATCCCATCAACGTTGGTTTTCATCGTTTGTTTATTGTATTCAGGAATGGAAAGCTGGTCATCACTAAGCTCTACTCCCAGTTTTTTCAAAAATTCAAAATTGGGTTGATAGCCTGTAAGAGCCAACACAAAATCATTTTCTAGGGTTTGAATTTTGCCTTCTTCGTCTTTAAATTTCACGTAATCTTCGCCTACTTCGGTCAATTCAGAATTGAAATACGCTTTGATGCTTCCTTCTTTTATTCTATTGATGACGTCTGGCCTTACCCAATATTTCACACGTTGCCCAATCTCTTTTCCTCGCACAATCATAGTGACGTCTGCTCCTTTTCTGTAAGTTTCCAAAGCTGCATCTACAGAAGAATTGCT
>PXBV01000309.1 GCA_003565575.1 Psychroflexus sp.
CTTAAGGTTAAATTGAATAAAGTTCCTTAAAATCATTAACTTTTTTGATGACTTTGTTTTACTTTTGAAGCAAAACTTTAAAACTTTACTTATGAAAAAAATTACTTTATTATTGATTACAGTTTTATTATCAACTTTTGCAAATGCTCAGTATTTTGTAAATTTTGATGAAGAAGGTGACCATACCGGCACTACCCAATACGGTTTTGAAAACCATGAGCTTAACGGTATTTTATGGTCTGGAGAAGAGTCTATTATTCCACTAACGCCATTAGCTGCCGACTGGTTTACAGGAGTAAGATCTCTAAGAATGAGGGGCTACGGAGATACTCACTTTACTATGGTTGAGGATAAACCTAATGGAATTGGTGAAGTCTCCTTTCAATATAGAAGGTACGGAACAGATAACCAAGTTGAATATGTGGTAGAAATTTCAATAGACCAAGGCAATACTTGGGCACCAATAGCTTCACCATTTACTGCACCAAGTTCTGATGACGTTCAAACCTTTTCAGCAACAGTTGAGCAAGGAGGCGACGCACGAATAAGAATAAAAACTACTTCTGAAACTGGAACATCAAACAGAAGATTAAATATCGAAGATATAACAATTACTGATTTTGAAGGCCAAGGCTCACCCAACCTTTCTGCAGATGAAAGCGTTACCGGTCTTTCTTATTTCGAAAATAATTATGATGCTGAAACAGCAGAAGGCTCATTTTCTGTACAAGGCTTTAATTTGACTGAAGATGTAACGGTGACGGCTCCTCAAAATTTTGAAGTTTCTCTTACTTCTCAATCTGGCTTTAGCTCAAGTCTTAGCCTTTCTCCAGTGGATGGTAGTTTAGAAACTACTACGGTATTTGTTAGATTACAACCTTTACTTTCAGTTGATACCTACGAAGGAAGTGTTGTTGTTAGTGGTGATGGTGAAGAAGTAAATGTGGCGCTTTCTGGAGAGGTAGAACCAGCAGACCCACAACTTAGTGTAAGCCCTAATAGTATCTCAGAATTAAATTACATCTCTGAAGAAGGCCCATCTCAAGTAGAGGAATTTACTGTAGAAGCCAAATTTTTGCAAGATGACCTTGTAATAACAGCTCCAGATAACTTTGAGGTTTCTGAAAATGCAGAATCTGGATTTTCAAGTTCTCTTACCGTACCTGTTGCAATAGATGTTGTTGTTCCTATGGAAGGATTAATTATTGCTCCTCCTAGTGAGTTTGAAGTTACAGTGTATGTAAGATTAGCTGCTGGACTCGCAGAAGCAGATTATAGCGGAAATGTAGAAGTTTCTTCTAACGGAGCTACTACTCAAACGGTAGCAGTAGACGGAACAGTGTTTGGTCAGGCAATAAGTGACATGGTAATTACTGGCGTGATAGATGGCCCACTTCCAGGAGGTAGACCTAAAGCCATAGAGCTATATGTGATTAATGACATTCCAGATTTAAGCACATATGGTGTAGGAAGTGCTAATAATGGTAATGGCTCACAAGGTCAACAATTCACCTTTCCTGAAGAAACAGCAACTGCCGGCACGTACCTTTATATAGCGACTGAAATGGAAGATTTTAATGCTTACTTTGGTTTCAATCCAAATTACACTGGTAGTGTAGTCAACATCAACGGAGATGATGCCATAGAATTATTCCAAAATAGCCAAGTTATTGATACATTTGGGGAGATTCAATATGAAAGTGCCTCAGAACAAGATTGGTTATATACAAAAGGATGGGCATACAGGAGCTCAAACACAGGACCTGATGGTGCAGAATTTAACATCGAAAACTGGATCTTTAGTGGAACCAACACCAACGTTGATGCAACTACCAACGCAACATCAAATCAACCAATGCCAATTGGAACCTATATGAGCACACTCAACGTCTCAAGTTTTGAAGATTCTGAAATTGTACTTTACCCTAACCCTGTTTCTGGTGGTGTTTTAAACATAGAGAGTAATTCAACAGAAGCCTTAGATGTAGAACTATATAATATGTTTGGGAAGCAGGTATTAAAGTCTAAAGCTACCAAAAATATCAATGTAAGTAATTTGAGTTCTGGACTATATCTAGTAAAAATCAATCAAGGTTCACTTTCTCAAACCAAGAAATTGATTATTAAGTAAACTTAAATTAGTATTATAATTTTAAAGCACCCTATTTGAAGGGTGCTTTTTTATTACATTTGATTTTCATTTCGATTTATGAATTCTAGTGTACAATTTCATATCAAATCAGATCAAGACTTTGAGAAAACTGCCTTACAAGTTTTTCAAAGACAATTTAATGAAAATACTGTCTATCGTGAATTCTGCCAACTTCTGAAGGTTCAACCAGAACAAATAAAAACACTAGAAGATATTCCTTTTTTACCCATTGAATTTTTTAAAAACAAAGCTGTAAAGACTGGAGAATTTTCACCAGAAATAACGTTTACAAGCAGTGGAACTACAGGGCAAATTCAAAGTCAACACCATGTAAAAAGCCTTCAAGTGTATAAAGAAAGTTTTACTAAAACTTTTGAAGAATTTTACGGCTCCATAGAAGATTTTGTGATTTTAGGTCTACTTCCCTCCTATCTTGAACGCGATGGATCCTCTTTAATTTATATGGTAAATGACTTCATAAACACTAGCAAACATTCAGCAAGTGGTTTTTACCTTAATGAGCTAAATCAACTTTCTGATAAGTTAAGACGATTAGATGCCTCTGGGAAAAAAATCCTATTAATTGGAGTTTCTTTCGCCTTACTAGACTTAGTAGAAAGACAAAGCTTTAGATTAAAAAACACCATAATAATGGAAACAGGAGGCATGAAAGGACGGCGAAAAGAAATGATTAGAGAAGAATTACATGAGGTTTTAAGCCAAGGTTTTGGAGTAAAACACATTCATAGTGAATATGGAATGACAGAACTACTTTCACAAGCCTACTCAAAAGGTGGAAGTAAATTTAAATGCCCCTCCCATATGAAAATTTTAATTCGAGATACAGAAGATCCGTTTCATTACTTAAAGAATGGAAAAACTGGAGGTATTAATGTTATAGATTTAGCAAATATCGATTCTTGTGCCTTCATTGCAACTCAAGATTTAGGCAAGCAACTCAACACCAAAGAGTTTGAAATATTGGGCAGGTTTGACAACAGTGATGTACGTGGTTGCAACTTGTTAATTTTATAAACTTAAGTTGGCCACTTCAGATACAATCCCGATAGATATACTGCTTTGAAGTGAAGTTAAAATAAAAAAGTAAACACGACTTAAACTTTCACAAATAATGACCATAATCATATCCAAATTGGTCTTAAATGCTTGAGCAAGATGGCACTTATTGCTATTATTGCATAACATTAACGAATTAGTTTGCGGTATCTTGTATATTTGCATTT
Organism: Psychroflexus sp.; assembly: GCA_003565575.1. Lineage (GTDB taxonomy): Bacteria > Bacteroidota > Bacteroidia > Flavobacteriales > Flavobacteriaceae > Psychroflexus. The sequence continues at coordinate 3,397 of PXBV01000309.1, forward strand.
AGATTAAATCTTAATTAGAATAAGTGCGTTTATGAAAATAAATAAAGATGATATTAAAAAGGCTTTAGAGACCATAAGCATAGCTGGCGAAGGTCAAAATATTGTTGAAAGCGGTGCTTTGCAAAACATTGTGACTTTTGGTGATGAAGTCATAGTAGACTTAAAACTTGCAACACCGGCTCTTCACATTAAGAAGCGTGCAGAAGTTGATGTTATGAAGGCTATTCATGAACACGTCTACAAGAAAGCTAAAGTTGAAGTAAAAATTACGATAGATGCTCCTCAAAAAAAGAATGTAAATGAAATAAAAGGAAAACCTATACCTGGCATCAACAATATTATTGCAGTAGCTTCTGGAAAAGGCGGAGTAGGTAAATCTACAGTAACCGCAAACCTTGCAGTAAGCTTATCAAAAATGGGATTTAAGGTTGGACTTTTAGATGCAGACATTTACGGACCGTCTGGCCCCATCATGTTTGATGTAGCCAATGAAAAGCCATTATCTGTAACCAAAAATGGCAAATCTAAAATGAAACCTATAGAAAGTTATGGTGTGAAATTGCTATCTATCGGCTTTTTCACAAAACCTGACCAAGCTGTCATCTGGAGAGGTCCGATGGCTGCTAAAGCACTCAACCAAATGATTTTTGATGCCGACTGGGGAGAGCTAGATTTTTTACTTGTGGACTTACCACCAGGTACAGGAGACATCCACCTCTCTATTATGCAATCCATGCCCATAACAGGCGCCTTAATTGTAAGTACACCTCAAAACGTGGCATTAGCAGATGCTAAAAAAGCTGTAGCGATGTTTCAACAAGAGAGCATCAATGTCCCTGTGTTAGGGATTTGTGAAAATATGGCTTATTTCACTCCCGCTGAATTGCCAAACCATAAATATTATATATTTGGAGAAAAGGGCGCTAAATATTTAGCTGAAGATTTAAATGTTCCGTTTTTAGGAGAAATCCCCTTGGTACAAAGTCTGAGAGAGTCCGGAGATGTTGGTCGTCCAGCTGCTTTACAGGAAGGAACTCCATTAAGTGAATCGTTTCAAAATTTAACGCGTAATGCCGTACAGCAAGTCGTCTTCAGAAACGAAACCCTGCCTCCTACAGAAGCAATAAAAATTACGACAATGGCTGGATGTAGTGCCATAAAAAAGAAAATATGATGACAGGACAAGAACTTAGAAAAACAGTAGAAACCGCCTTAGATGAGATACGTCCATTTTTAAAAAGTGATGGTGGTGATATAGAATTGCTTTCTATAGAAGAAGATTCTCTCGTTAAAGTAAGGCTGATGGGCACGTGTGTAGATTGTACAGTCAATCAAATGACCTTAAGGTCTGGTGTAGAAATGACGATCAAAAAGCATGCTCCCCAAATTAAAGAGGTAGTAAATGTAAAGGCCGATCAAACGGCTTAAATTTTAAGTACCCAAAACACATTGACATGATTAAAACGGATATACTTATCATTGGAGCTGGACCAACTGGACTTTTTGCAGTATTTGAAGCAGGATTATTAAAGCTTAAATGTCATATCATAGACGCTTTACCACAGCCTGGAGGACAGCTTTCTGAGTTGTACCCCAAAAAACCTATTTATGATATTCCTGGTTTTCCTGAAGTTAAAGCTGGACAGCTAGTGGATAATTTGATGGAACAAATCAAGGCTTTTCAACCTGGATTTACTCTTGGTGAAAAAGCGCAAGATATAGAAAAACAAGAGGATGGCAGCTTTATTGTCACTACAGACCAAGGCACTAAGCATCATGCCCCTATCGTTGCCATTGCTGGTGGATTGGGGAGTTTTGAACCCAGAAAACCTCCTATTCCTAACCTTGCTAAATTTGAAAACAATGGTGTCCATTATATGGTAAAAGATCCTGAGCAATTTAGAGATAAATCCGTCGTGATAGCTGGTGGTGGTGATTCAGCATTGGATTGGAGTATTTTTTTAGCAGATGTTGCTTCTGAAATTACCTTAGTTCACCGAAGAAATGAATTTAGAGGCGCCTTAGAATCCGTAGACCGGGTTAAGGAATTAAAAGATATGGGGAAAATCAAATTGATTACCCCAGCAGAGATTGTAGATGTGAATGGCGAAGAGCAATTAGAGTCAGTTTTAATTCGTAAAAACAATAATCCAGAAGAAGACTTTATCCTAGAAACCGATTATTTTATCCCATTGTTTGGATTATCTCCAAAGTTAGGTCCTATTGCTAATTGGGGCTTAGAAATTGAAAAAAATGCCATAAAAGTAGATAACACCCTAGACTACCAAACCAATATCCCAGGCATATATGCTATTGGAGACGTGAACACCTACCCAGGAAAACTAAAATTGATTCTATGTGGTTTTCATGAAGCCACCTTGATGTGTCAAAGTGCATTTGCAAGAATACATCCCGGAAAACGTAATGTAATGAAGTACACAACCGTAGGAGGTGTTACGGGATTTGATGGTTCCAAAAAAGAAGCTCCAAAATCAGTTATCAAGACTATTGATTAGAATACAAACTTAGCTTTGGACAACAAGACGTTAGGGAAGAAACAACTTATTCGTTTTTTGACTTTAAAATCAACTGGGAAGATTTCTTAGTTTTAATTTGTATAATTGTACGATAAATTGTCAAAATTCAATAAAATTAAAAACGGACTAATAAATCAAAACCTCAAGCTTCCAAAAGAAGGTATAAAAGGCTTTACAAAACACTTTAAAAATGATTTTAGAGCTGGATTTGTAGCGTTTTTGTTGGCACTCCCTTTAAGTATAGGTATTGCCAAAGCTTCAGATTTTCCGCCTACTATGGGCATATTAACTGCAATAGTTGGTGGTGTTGTGGTTAGTTTTTTTTCTGGAAGCAAGCTTACAATAAAAGGGCCCGCTGCTGGATTAATTGCAATTTGCTTAAGTGCTATTGCTGATTTAGGAAATGGGGATCAACTTTTAGGTTGGAAGCTACTATCCGGAGTTTTGTTTATTTCAGGAATCTTACAAGTTTTATTTGGGATTTTCAAGTTAGGAAAGTTTGTTAGCTTTTTTCCAGCCGCTACTGTAAAAGGAATGATGACTGCTATAGGGATAGTCATTTTATTAAAACAACTCCCTGTTTTATTAAATGTTCCTCCAGAACTCTACAAAGGTCTTAGCGTATTTGAAACTTTGATTTACATTAAGTCAATAGCTTTGTCATTTGACCCACTTATGACTTCAATAGGTCTTGGTCTTCTAGCAATACTTCTAATATGGCCGTATTTAAAAAATGTAATTTTTAAAACCATTCCATCTGCATTTATTGTGGTAATTTTTTCTATAGGCATAAACTTGGTTTTTAATTTAGAAAGCTTTAGGCCGAGTTATAGCTTTTTAGAGATAGGTGATTTTTTGTCTAGTATTAATTTTCAACTCACCTTTGAGGGGGCTGGCTCAACTTTTATTTTTATCAAGTATATTATCATATTTTCATTAGTGGGTTCTATTGAATCGTTGTTAACCATTAAGGCAACAGACGATTTAGACCCTTACAAACGATTGTCTAACAACAATAAAGATTTAATGGCTGTTGGTTTTGGAAATGCTCTTGTAGCTGTAGTTGGTGGTATCCCTATGATAGCAGAAGTAGCTAGAACAACTGCAAATATAAACGCAGGTGCTAAAACAAGGTGGGCTAACTTTCATCATGGTTTATTATTGCTCATTTTTGTACTTCTTGCTATTCCAATTTTAGAGCGAATTCCAAATACTGCTTTTGCAGCTCTACTTATTGCAGTTGGCTTAAAACTTGCAGCCCCAAAAGAATTTATAAAGATGTATAAAATTGGTAAAGAACAGTTGGTGGTTTTTGTTAGCACTATAATTTTTGCTGTGTTTGTAGATTTGCTTACAGGTATTTTGATGGGAGTTGTTGTGAATATTATTTATGAAGTTTACTACGGCTGCAACCCATTAACTATGTTTAAAAAGAATTTTAAGGTTGAGCAAAAATCAGGTGTTTGCATTATCACTTTTTTTGATTCTGCTGTATTTTCTAACTATCGTTACCTTTCTACTGAAATTAAAAATCTTCCTAAAACATCTACTGTAGAAATTAATTTTACACACGCTAAAGTCGTTGACTTTTCTACACTTAGCAGTTTAAAACTTATCTCTCACGATATTAAGTTAAAAGGTGGTAAAATTAAGATTACTGGCTTAGAACATCATA
>PXBV01000203.1 GCA_003565575.1 Psychroflexus sp.
GATAAATACTATCTGCCCATTGTTCTTCTTCAAAAGCAAAAATGGCATTACTCAATTTCTCTTTAGCTTCTAGTAAAAGTGTTTGTACAAGGTCAATGACCACGCCGGCACACTCCCCTACACCAACTTCTTGGATATATTCTTCTGTATTTCCCCAGTCTACAAAATCTGATTCTGTTAAGTTATGGGTTTCAGAGAGTGGTTTCAATATGTCGTAAAAATATTTTTTCCCTTGTTGGTCATAATAAGATAAAAAGTCTTGGCCTTCTTTAGCATGTACTTGAAAATCATCGAGTAGCGTTCTTAAAGCTTGAGGTCCTCGTTTACTTGGAACTTTTATCACTTTATCTGCAAATCGTCCATCGCCATTACCTAAGACTCCACCTCCTAGAAGAACTTGTAAAGCTGGAGCAACCAGTTTATCTGGTGTACGCACAGACATGCCTTGAAAGCCTATGTGTGCCATGTTGTGCTGGCCACAGGCATTCATACATCCACTTATTTTTATAGTGATGTTTTTATTGTTCAAATATTGAGGATATTCTTCAATGAGCACCTCCTCTAGTTTATCTGCAATACCAGTGCTACTAGCAATACCAAGATTACAGGTATCGGTGCCTGGGCAAGCTGTAATGTCTGCCGTGGTTTCATAACCAATTTGGGTAAAGTCCAGTTTAGAAAGTGCTTTATAAAAAAACGGTATAGCTTGCTCTGGAATATGTCTTAAGTGAATATTTTGGCGAAGGGTAAAGCGCAACTCATCCCCAGCATAGGTTTTTATCAAATGAGCGAGCGTACGTGCTTTTTCGGTTGAAAAATCGCCTAATTTCACCTTTATTCCAATCGCAACATAGCCCTTTTGCTTTTGCGGAAAAACATTAGTAGCCTTCCACGCATTGAAGGTTTTTTGGTCTTCAATGTCTACTTGTGGAGCTATTTTCAATGGTGATTTAGGCTCGGCTGGAAATGAAGAAGTATCAATTTCGTAGGTTTTATAAGACAAGGCTAAACGTTCTTCATCTACAAGTTTCATAAACCCTTCCAAACCAATATCTTTGATTAAGAATTTCATTCTTGCCTTGAGACGTTTTGAGCGTTCTCCAAAACGATCGAACACACGAAGCACACCTTCTATAGTGGGTATTAATTGGTTTTCTGGTAGAAATTCTGTAAGAACATCAGCATGTCGAGGTTGAGACCCTAATCCTCCACCTAATAGTACTTTAAAACCTTTTTTACCAGCATTTAGCTTAGGAATAAACCCTAAATCATGAATAAATGCCAAAGCGGAATCTTCATCTGTTGATGAAAATGAAATTTTGAATTTTCGACCCATTTCTTGGCAGATTGGATTTCTTAAGAAAAATTGAAATGTCGCATGCGCATAAGGCGTCACATCAAAAGCTTCATCGGGGTGAATACCAGCATCATAACTAGCTGTAACATTTCGCATGGTATTGCCACAGGCTTCTCTTAGGGTGACATCACTTTTTTCCAATTCTGCCCATAACTCTGGAGTTTTATCCAAGCTTACATAATGGATTTGAATATCCTGCCTTGTCGTGATGTGTAATTTGCTTCTAGAGTATTTATCAGACACATCAGAAATTCGAAGAAGTTGGTCGCTAGTTACTTTGCCATAAGGCAATTTTATTCTCACCATTTGCACGCCAGCTTGTCTCTGCCCATAAACTCCTCGTGCCAAACGCAAACTTCTAAAGCGCTCTTCATCAATAGCTCCGTCTTTGAAAAGTTTTATCTTTTTTTCAAGTTCGATGATATCCCGTTCTACAACTGGGTTTTCTATTTCTGTTCTAAAACTTTGCATACAACATTATTTTTTAAATCCTATATGGTTAATAGGATTATGGGTTAAAAAAATATTCTTAGACATGTAAACCACACTCGCGGTTCTCTAATACCTTAGTCGGGTCAAAATAGGTTTTCTCATTGGGCAGATTGTTCTCTATCAAATATTGATCAAGTTCCAAATCACTCCAAAAGAAAAATGGACTGACTTTTAGCGTTCCGTCAGCTCCAAGGCTAAGAATATCGAGATTATCACGATGAGTGGTTTGTCCTTTTCTCAAATTGGTCAACCAAACATCAGGGTTATGCTTATTCATAGCTCTTCTAAAGGGCTCCAATTTGACTTGTTCTGTGAAGAGTTGGTGCCTTGGGTCATCAATATCTGGTATACCCATCAATGCATCTCTATGTGCTGACGTCTGTAGTGGCACATATAAATCTACATTTAAATCTAAAAGCTCGATAACTTCCTCTGCGTGTTTATAGGTATTTGGTGTATTATATCCTGTATCACACCAAACAACAGGTATATCTGTGTTGGCATGTTTAGCTACATATAATATGGCAGCTTCATAAGGTCTAAAATTGGTGGTAACTATGGCTTTATCAGAAATAGTCACTGCCCACTTTGCTATCTCCTCAGGTGATTTAGATTTCAGCGTTTCATTTAACGTTCTTAGCTCTTCTTCAGAATACTTCATCCTTGTCTAGTTTATAAATTATATTTAATATAGCTTAACAACGTTCATTATCAGTCTTTTAAATAAACGCTATACTTTAATTATTTAAATCCTATAGGTATAGTAGGATTTAAGCGCAAATCTAAAGCCTAAGCTTGATTTACAAAAACAAAAAACAGATTAATTTGTTAAATTTTTATTAAATAAATAAAGCTGAAAATTTGATTATAATGCTGTTACACTACTAAATCTGCTATTGTAGTTTTATTGAGTACAGCAAGGCTGCTGTCACGAAGTTGTATCATAAGTCGATTAACCGAACAGAAATCCTCACTAGGGCAATCATCACATTTCTCATAAAAGTTGAGACTTACACAGGGCACCATAGCCACGGGACCTTCCAAAACGCGCATAACTTCTACCATTTTGATATCTTCTGGGGGTCTTCTTAAATAATAGCCACCACCTTTTCCTTTTTTACTCCCTAAAAACCCTGCTTTTTTGAGAGTTAGCATAATGGCTTCAAGATATTTGGGAGAAATGTTCTGAGTGTCTGCTATTAAACTCACTTGTACGGTTTCTTTATGTTTATGCTTAGCCACATACACAAGCGCCTTGATGCCGTATTTTGTTTTCTTTGAAATCACAATCAAATATAGGAAAAAGAATTCATCAGAAAATGATTTTCATTAGGATTGGATGCATTTTCATAGGCAGAAAAAAGATGAGCACAATCTTAATTTGTTGTGGTCAACTTTAAAGCTAAAAAAGTAGTTTACAAATCAAATTATTACTAAGCGTTGATAGACTTGAGCGGTTAAGAAAGCATCGCCCAAAGCCGTATGTCTATCTTTTTTAGGAATATTAAATTCCTCACATAACTCATCCAAACTTTTGTTCATAACTTCATGAACGCCTTTATATTGAGAATACAAATCTATAGTATCTTGAATTTTGTTTTTCAACTTAGGTAAACCCAAGTTTTTAAGGGCTAAATTGATCATTTTGATGTCAAATTGAATGTGATGCCCTAAAATTTTTGAACTGCCTAAGTAAGCTAATAATTGCTTTACTGCTTCTTCTTCTGTAATGAGATTTTCACTTTCATTACCTACAATGCCGTGAATAGGAACACTTTCTGCTTTAGTCATCTTCTGCTTTACATAAACAGAAAATTGATCCTTAATATAAATTCTATTTTGACATAGCGCCACAGCGCCTATGGATAAAATTTTATCTTCACACGGACGAAGACCTGTGGTTTCACAATCTAACACTACTATGCGCTCTGGAGCAGGATGCTTAAAGAGCTCTGCATAAGACCTCCAATACTCAGGATAATCCGTTGGGACGCCAAAAAGCTTTCTCCACCAGTTGATCATAAGAAGTAAGCTAATTTGAATCTGTTCTTGAGTAAGCCTTGCACCTCTTTTATAGGTTTAAAAGCTCGTTTCAATTTCATTTTATCACTTTTACTCAAGGTTTCTAACTCCAGATATCTACCAGAAGATCCATTTTTAAAACCTTCTAGAGCTCTAAATTTAGATAACACAAGAAAACTTTTAATGCATCCTGCGTACACTTCTTCATTTTGAGGTTCTCGCTGGATAAGCGCTTCAAAACGATCTACCGTATTATTCTTTCCCTCAATACCTTCTGACAAAACAAGAATTCTAGCAGCATCTACTAGTGGTTGAATAGCTCTCGCTTTTACGTCAAATTCGTCCTTATGCTCACCATCATCTTCCATCAAGAATTGCCTAAAAAAACCAAGTGGCGGTGGATTTTTAACTGCATCTTCACCCAAATAGGCAAAAAAACGTTCATTAGCCTTTAACTTAGTAAAAATGTGAGAACTTAAGGCCGTACTCAGCTCGTCTTCACCATAAACCTTAGCAAAATCAAAGAAAATACTACACATCATCACATGTTGAGTAGAAGGTTGGTCAATCCATTGAGAAAACTGCTGTTTCCATTGACTTAAGCTCATGCAATAATCTGGATTACTCGCCATCATTTCTGCCGGACAGTACACATAGCCAAGCGTATTTAGCAGCTGGCTAGCGTGCTGAGCCAATTTCAAAAAATAACTTTTTACATCCTCCAGCTTAGCGTCTGGCACATCTTCAAACACCAGCGCATGGTCTTGGTCTGTCAGCAAAACTTGCTCTCCTCTTCCTTGGCTTCCTAAGCCTAGCCAAGCAAACTTGACAGGAGCTTCCCCAAGATGTTGCTCACTTATGGCAACAACGCGCTGCATTAAGGCTTGAGTAATAAGTCGGCTCACTTTCATTACATAAGACATAGGTAAAGACGTCTGCAAGTAAGCCTGTAAGAGTTGGCTCAAAGAGGCTCTTATTCTAAGAAGTGACTCCACCTCATGTACACGCTCTATTTGCTTCAAAAGTGCAATAGGATTATTAGCTTGTGCAGTAACAATATCGTGTTCTGATAAAATCCCAACAATTTCAGATTGGTCTGTCCCATCTTGTGTCACGCACAAATGTCCAATTTGGTGTTGTAGAAGTAAACTTTGAACTTCCGCGAGTTGAATTTGTTCAGCTACACAAGCCACGGGAGTAGACATTATAAATTTAACATCAGTATTGGCGCTCAAGTTTCCAGTTGCAACCCAAGAACGTATATCTTTATCTGTAACAATACCTACAGGACGCTTAGATTTCTCAACAATAAGAGAACTTATTTTATGATTGCTCATCAGTTTGGCTGCCTCTTGGATGCTGTGTTGTTCAGAAACACAAATCGGATTTTTCGTAAAAAACGCTTGCTGGAAAAAATCTAAATCTGTAGTATCTTCCTCACGCTGCGTATAATTGGAAGACAGCAATTTGCCTTTGGTATCAATGGCTTTAGGATTTCTTGTATTGGAAGCAAAACTCTCCAGCAAAAAGTCCATAACACCAGCATGCTTTGCGCTTAAGGTTTTAAAAGCTTCAAACGGGATGGCATACAGCACACATTCCTCTCTGGCAATAGCCTCCATGGCATATGTTTGGTCAGCAAAAAGTGGACGAAGCCCAAGAATATCACCCTCATCACAAATATCAATCCAATCTGAGGCATTTACCTGCGCTGACCTTAAGCCAACCGCCCCTTGTTGTACCACATAAAACTCCTTATGAGCCGCATCTCCAGCCTTAAACACAAAATTTCGCTTAGGTACATAATCTACCCTTACTTGCTCTGCCAAAAAACACAAGTCTTTCAAATCCACATCCTGAAAAGGCGGATAACACTTCAAAAAATCAATAACCCGTTCTACTATAACATTTCCCATGAACGCCAGAAATTACAATCTATATGCATTTAAAAATTCTTACTGTCAACTCCTAAAGTAAGAAAACAACACCTATAAACTTTAAAAAGCTCCAGTTTTTTTTTTAAAATCACAAACCATTTTTTATGATTTGGAGCTATTTCCCGCTATCCATTACAAGTCCTTAGGTGTGCGCTAGCAAAACCCAAAGGCGCAAAAGAGCTCGCGCTGGTCGCTTTTTGTCGTCTAGGTTTTACAAAGCCCACACCTTCCGGTCTTTTCATTACTATCGGGGCTAGGGAAGTCAGTTAAAAGTTTGTAAAGTTTGAAAGTTTGTAAAGCAATAGCAAAGCGGTTGTCCCGCGTTTACGGGATTCGTAAAGTTCACTTTCAACTTTCGAACTTTCTACTTTGTACTTTCTATTTTGTATTTATTCAACCTAAGCCAGTAACTGCTCTAAAATCAATTCAACCCCAAAATCATCATTACTGGCTGTAGAGAAGCTGGCAACTTGCTTTACCTTAGGGTGTGCATTTTGCATAGCAAAGCTATATTTAGCAATTTTAAGCATTTCAATATCATTATTATAGTCACCAAATGCCATAGTTTCCTCTGGTAAAATCTTCAAAGCACTTTGGATTTGCCTCAAAGCAAATGCTTTGTTGGCTGAAGGATGAGAAATATCCAACCAATTTTGCCCAGAAACAATCACTTGAAAGTCATTTTCAATACCGCTTAAATTCGGAAAAATATAATTTTCAGAAGACTCAAAATGAAACACAGCTATCTTGACAAAAGCATCATCCTCTACTTTGGTGAGGTCATCCACTTCGGTAACTTCAGCATAAAATTGACGCAATTTAGTTAAGAAATCAGCGTCTTTGGTGTCTACATAAGCAGACTTTCTTCCGCATAATACAGGGAAAGCTCCTGATATTGGTCTAATCAGTGAGAGGCATTTTTGGATATCTTGGGGACTTAATTCTAATAAAACCTTAGTTTCATCACCAAACTGTATAATTGCTCCATTTTCTGCAACAATAGTAATTTCATCTTTGATGCTGTGTAATTTATGCAAAATGCTTTGGTATTGCCTTCCACTGGCTGCAACAAAATGAATGCGCTTTTGCATCAATTCTTGAAATTGGTGCAAGAATTGATTGCTCACTTCATGTTGACTATTCAGTAAAGTACCATCCATATCCGTTACTATTAATTTTACTTTAGAAAAATCCATTAACCTCAATTTAAATTCATATATGTTTTATCAATACAGTAAAAACTCAAAGGGCTCTAACTTACATCTTTTTAGGATTAGATAAACCTTTTGATTTCACTAATCCAATCCGTCCAATTCAAGATTAATTTTAGGCTTAAAAAGTCAAATCTTAAAAAATTTATCTTTCTTAGTATTTTAAACAAAAATTGCAAAAGGTAATCTATTAGACAAATTAATGCTGAATGATTTATGAAATCTTATCTTCTTCTTAGTATTTGCTTGGTAGGGCTTTTCATGCAAGCCCAGACACGACATGTAGAAGACTTAAGTTCTGGCATCCAAACCGGCTTACTTGGTCTTTGGGTATATGCAGAAAAAGGCATAAGCCGTCAGGTAGTTTTACGGGGAGAGGTTGGTTTTGCAAACGCTACATCTGGTGATCCTTTTTTTAGAAACTCCTCCTTACTTTTGGCTCCTGTTTTTACCGCAGAACCACGTTGGTACTTTAACTTAGATAAACGTTTTGAAACTTCTAGAACAACCAAAAACAACAGCGGTAATTTCTTATCACTAAAGACCAGTTATTATCCGTACTGGTATGTCATCTCCAGTGAAAACCGC
>PXBV01000059.1 GCA_003565575.1 Psychroflexus sp.
GATAACGATTGAAGAGAAATAAAAAATACGTGTGGCAACAGCGCATATAGCTCATGGCGAGTAAAGGTTTAAAATCGAAATTTTTATATATTTACAAAGGCTAGTGCAAAGCCGGAAATTAAACGCATCTTAACCTCGCCACAAGCCATATGCGCGGACCGTTGGCAATAATTTGAATGAAACAAAATTTACTCTATATTTCAATAATATTTTTACTCGTCTCCTGTATTTCGGATAATTATAAATCCGAACTTTTAGGGAATTGGTATTTTTATGATATACCAGAAAGTTCAAAACATTTGAATGTGTTTAAAATACATTCTGACTCTATTGTAATAAATTCCATTATGGGAACAACTATCGCTAAGTGGAAAGCGACAAAAAAGCAAATTCTTCTTTATGATTTTAAAGGTTATCCCGGAGACTCTAAATTAACCTATGACTATAAATTAAAAAGTAATGACCGACTCGAGATAAAAGTTTACGGAGACACAATAATTGAATTTAAAAATATCGTAAAAGCCCAAAATGCGATGGATTTTTTACAAAAATCGATGAGTTTAAAAATTGATTTACCAAATGCAGACAAGGAGTTGATAGAGATTGGAAATAGTCCATTTATCTTTACAATTTATGCGGGGTATGATAACGGAAAATTAAAATTTTTGACTGATAATTATGAAAATCTGAGCAATTTGAAAAAGGAGATTTCAGACTTTAAAGAAAAGTTTGGTCCACGACCAATTTCAAAAGCAAATTTTATTTTAATTGCCGACAAAAATATTCCTAACAAAAAATTAGATTCTTTGAAAAAAATTTTAAACCAAACTTCAATAAAAAGAATTTTTCGAGCATATAAAAATGATAAGATCAAATACAAGAATAATTTGATTTGGTACGGTCTTGTGGATTAAAAACTATTGCCAACATCTAGTATAGCAAATAGCTTCTATGTGCTTAACCGAAAGTTTTGGTATATTTAGAAACTTAAAAGATAAACTGAAAATTAAGCTAGTATTTGCACGTTACTTGCCATACTAGAGAACCGTTGGGGCACATGCAAAAAAAGACAACGGACACATTGAAAATGAGGGGTAACAAGATACATATCGTAACACAGACCGACTTTAATACCGGACTGACTCGACTTGACCAACAGTGCAACCGGACAAGGATGACTGACCGAGAAGAAAAAGGAAAAAGCCCCCGCTTCGCATTTTTGAAAATTTCTGCCTACGCACATTGCACACATTTGCAAAGCCGCACAAGCCAACCCGCAACCCAAGCTTTGCAAAAGAGTGCAATTCTGCCAACGCCCAATAACTTATGACACAGGAGAATCAAATATTAATTGAACTCCTAAATGAGGTTGAAAACTGGTCTGATATAAAACCAAGATTCGAGCAGTTTAACACAAGTCAAACCGCTAAGACCAAGAAAAAAACATTAGCTGGAAAAATATTCGAAGTATTTGCAAAATACTACTTCCAAACAGATCCCAAGAAAACAGAACTATACGAACAAGTCTGGCTTTATGAAGAAATTCCACTCGAAATAAGAAGTAGGTTGAGCCTACCTTCCGTTGATCACGGAATAGACTTATTACTACAAGATGTAAATGAGAATTTTATTGCAGTCCAATGCAAATTCAAAAATGATGAAAGTAAAAGTCTAAGCTGGTCAGGAGACAAAATTGCCAATGTTTTTGCTCTCGGAACAAATTGCCATAAGATTATGGTATATACCAATGTCTCAGATATAACAAGTGTAGCAAAGTCTTTTGAGGACAAATTCGAATTGTTTGCGTCCAATGATCTGTATGATATTGAACCAGACATCTTTAAAAACATTCTTACTCGAGCAAAGGGCTATCAACCAAAAGAGCTTGCAAAATTTACAGCTAAGGAGCATCAAGAAACTGCAATTAGTAAAGTTGTTCAACACTTAAACAACAATGATAGAGGTCAGTTGATCTTGCCTTGTGGTGCTGGGAAATCTCTTACTGCTCTCTGGATAAAAGAAGAAGTCAAATCAAAAATAACTTTACTTCTTGTGCCATCTCTGGCTTTATTGAAGCAGATAAAAAATGACTGGGCAAGGCACAAAAATTCATTTTACAGATACGTATGTGTTTGCTCTGAGAAAGATATTGATAAAGGGAAAACGGATTCAATTACCACACATACTTATGAAATAGGTGGTCCAGTAACTACCAATCCAATAGAAATAAAGGATTTTCTAAGTAAGCCAGGCGAAAAAGTTGTTTTTTCAACATATCAGTCGATAGGGGTTGTATCTGAGGCATGTAGTCAAATTAATGATTTTGAATTTGACATTGTAATCTGTGATGAAGCTCATAGAACAGCAGGTAGCAAGAATAAAAACACCTTTACCTTGGTTCATGACAACAGTAAAATTCCTGCAAAAAAACGATTGTACATGACCGCTACTCCAAAAGTCATTTCAACGCAGATGAAAACTCGACTTGGAGAAGATTACGAATTGCTATGTGATATGAGTAATTCCGAGATTTTTGGCGAAGAAGCTTTTCGAATGTCTTTCGGGCAAGCGATCGACAAAGGAATCTTGGTAGATTACAAGATTGTTGGAATTGGGGTCACAGACCGGCAAATCCAAAAATTTATTGAGGAACGCAATTATATTGGTGATCTCACAGTAAAGGATATTGCCGACAATTTTGCCTTGGATTTGGTCATGAATAAATACAAGGCGTTTCACGGAATATCATTTCACTCACGAGTACAATTAGCTAAGGAATTTGCTCACAGACATAAGTCGTTCTTTGAAAAAGTGTTTGCTGAAAGTGTCAATGGTAAACAGTCAACAACGCATCGTGCGAGAGTTTTGAGAGATTTTAAAAATAGTGAAGTCGGTTTAGTCTCAAATGCCCGTTGCCTCACTGAAGGAGTTGACGTTCCAACAATCGACTTAATATACTTTTGCGACCCTAAAACTTCCAAAATTGATATTGTCCAAGCATCAGGTAGAGCATTGCGTACAGACCCGACAGGTAAAAAGCAAATGGGGTTTATCATTGTTCCCTTATTTCATCATATAGAGGAAAATGTAGAAGCTGAATTAAAGAGAAAGCCGATTTTCAACCATCTAATTCAGGTGATTCGATCACTCTGCGATCAAGATGAAAGGTTACAAGCTGAAATCAATAATATTGCATTCAAAAAAGGCAAGAGAAATACTTCAAGAATTGAGATTGATATTTCGGATGATGACACAGAGAAAATTGTAAAACTCCATGGTTTAGAGAAAAGAGTGCGTGAAGTTCTTTTTGATGAAATTATTGAAAAGACACGCGTTTTCTGGGACGTGATGTTTAAGCAGCTTGTTGAATACAAAGAGACTAACGGCCATACAAATGTTTCGCGACTTCAAGAAGGAATGAAACAATTAGGCAATTGGGTTCTTGAACAAAGACGGCAGTATCACAATGGCAACCTAAGGCCTGATAAAAGGAAAAAACTTGAAGAATTAGGTTTTGACTGGAAGGGCGAAAATCGGAGAGAACTAAAAGATTTCGATGATATATGGTGGGAAAGCTATATGAAGCTGACGGACTACTTTAACAAAAATGGGCACTCGAATGTACCTGCACGACACAAAAAAGATCCTGCTTTAGGTACTTGGGCGGTGGCTCAAAGAGCCAGAAGAAAAAAAGATGAACTTTCCCAAGATCGCATAGACTTGCTTGATGAGATAGATTTCAATTGGAATCCACAAGTCAGGATATTTGAAGAATTCTGTAAAAAACTAATAGAGTTTAAGGAAAAGTATGGCCACACAAATATTCCAATTCTCAACAAAGATTTTCCCAAACTTGGAAAATGGACAAACAAGTACCGTTCACTTTTGAATCATGGCGAATTACAATCTGATGGTTCTATCAAATACTTAGGCTCCTCATTAACTAAAAATCAAATTGCGAAGCTAAAAGAACTTGGATTTAAGAAGTCCGTTAGAAAAATCAGATGGGAAGACTACTATCAAGAACTTAAGGATTACTTCAAAGAACATGGGAACTCAAGACCGATACAATCTGAGTATCCTCAACTTTATTACTGGTGTTATCGAATCAGGAAGAATCAACACCAGCTGACAAATGAACAAAGAAAGCTATTAGAAGAAGTAGATTTTGATTTTTCCTTTGAGCATAAGTATAGCCGCACGGGAAGTAATCAGAACTGGCTTGAAAGATTTACAGAGCTGCAATTATTTTTTGAGGAAAATGATCATTTCGATATTACACCGGAGAATGAAGAATTTGAAGGTCTTTACAGGTGGCTGGTTTATCAACGTAGACTTTACAACAACAATACACTTTCAAAAGACAAGCTAAAAAAATTACAGAGCATTGGATTGGATTTCAGCGTTCACTTTTTGCCATCAAATGAAACTGATTGGGAAGATAGATTTTCTGAATTAGAAACTTACTATGAAAAACACCAAACGTTTCATATTCCAGTAAAGGATAAAGATAATCAGGGATTGCTTCTCTGGTTACGATATCAAAGGAAACTTTTCAGAGAGGAAAAATTAGATGAAGAAAAGAAAAATAGGCTCTTGGCGCTCGGTTATTCTTTTACCCATACTTACAGAGGTGTTTCGTCAAGAGGTTCGTCTAAAAAGTCAATTAAACAAGATGCTCTATGGTACACAAAGTTTGAGCAATTAAAGGAATACTATGAGAAATACAACACTTTCCTAATTCCTAAATCCAATGAAAAGTACAAACATTTAATCCCTTGGATACAATACCAAAAAAAGCGATACAAAGACAATGCTCTTGATGAAAGCAAACTATCTCGTCTGATATCACTTGGCTTTTCATTTGATTTAAATTATAGAGGAAAAAGAATTGAACTCGAATTAAATCCGGAATTGCGTGATAAAACTGATTCATCTTCAGCGGACATTACTTGGAATGAAAATTTCGAACGCTTAAAAAAATATTACAACCGGTTTGGAACCTTCCGCATCCCAAGCGATGATTTAGATTTGCGTTCATTGAGGTCTTGGCTTCAATATCAAAAACAGCTTCATAACAAAGGCAAGTTAGCTTCGGATAAAAAGGATAAGTTACTTTCCATTGGATATTCCTTTAATCTTGATTTTAGAGGACGAAAACCTGCCAATAACAAGAATACTTGGGCAAGAAATTTTGAAGAGTTTAAATCATTTTATACCAAGTACAATACGTTCCTTATTCCAAAAAGCCTATCACATTACGATCATCTAAAAAAATGGATTCAGGAACAAAAACGTCTTTATAAGGCTGGTAGACTTGGAAAAAACAAACTTGATCTTCTAACTGATATAGGCTATTCGTTCGAGATAGATTATAGGGGCAAAAAATTTGACTATGAAAGAAATCCTGAACTAAAAAATAAGCCATCCCCAACAAAAAATGATTCATGGGAAAAGAATTATCTGAGATTGTTGGATTATAAAATCAAAAATGGTGATTGTAATGTGCCGAGAAGCTTTGAGGATAGAACCTTAGCAAATTTCGTTTCTCGACAACGATACTTGTTTAAAAAGGGAGAACTTGAAAAAGAAAAGGTTGGGAAACTTCAGTTTCTTGAGTTTGAATTCTACCCCAAAAAGTCTGATCACGGTGCTTGGGATAAGCATTACGAAGCGTTGAAAGAATTTTATACTAAACAAGGTCACTCTACCTACCAGAAACGCTTTGGAAACGAAACATTATATCATTGGGTATTGGCGCAGAGAGTTTACAAAAGGAAAGGAAAACTATCTGAGCAAAGAATCAAGAAATTAAATCAAATAAAATTCGAGTGGGAACCAGAAAACAAAGGTACATCACCAGATGATGACCAGTGGTTGGAGATGCTCCTTCAGCTGAAAGCTTATCAGAAGAAATTTGGTCATGCAAATGTTTCACAAGTTGACCCCAATCCTGATTATAAGCGGCTTGGAAAATGGCTAAACGAACAAAGGGGTTATAAAAAAGGAAGGAAAATAGGAAACAAGAGGTTCTACCTTAGTAAGGAACGTGAAGAACTTCTTAATGAAGTTGGTGTGGTTTGGGATATGAAAGAATATGAGTGGAATTTAAAATTAGAGCTATTAAAAGATTTTTTCAAAAAGTATGGTGACTTTAATGTAAAACAGAGCGACAAAGAGTTTCAAGGATTGTATAATTGGCTTTTCCGGATTAGAAAGAAAGGTACAACAGAAGAAAGAGCAGGTAAATTGGCTGCTATTGGTTTCGACATATCTGAAGTTGAGATTTCAGAAAATGGAGAATCCAACGCTTCGCAGTCACACACATTGGCTGGTCGCTCAAAGCAGCCCGCGAGCCAAAACCAGCCAAAGAGTGTGCCTGCCCTTCCCGGAAAAGAAATTTTCAAAAATGCCCCACGCTCGACTAAGAAGAAAGACGATGACTCTAATTCAGACGGACAATTAAAAATATTTTAACCGGTTGACACAGTGATTAAAAAAGAAAAAAGAATGAAAAGCACGATGCCCCAACATTGTATAAGCGTAATGCGGGCTGGACGGCTAAAATTGAGCATTATTGCTTCCAATAAACTTTACGGTGGGCGGACAGTAAATCGCTCCGAAACCCCGCACTACGCTTATACTTGACCGTTGCCCACAATATAAACAAACTTAGCTCACTGAAATAAAATAATATATTATGAGAAAAATTTTATTATTAATTTTTTTATTGATTTTTAATTTTGGGTTTACACAATCTAATGAAATTAAAATTACATTTATAGGAAACTGTGGTTTACATCTCACCGATGGAAATACAAGTATTTATGTCGATTTCCCATATAAATCTGGTGCTTATGGTTATATGACTTATGAAGATTCCGTTTTAGATGAAATTATAGAAAGTTCTACATTTATTTTCACACATCAACATAATGATCATTATTCAGGCAAAATATTACGTAAAGTTCTAAGACAAAAAAAAGGGAATAAATTTACTCAATGGAATACTCGGAGTTTAAAAAAATGGGCAAACGAAATTCCTGATTTTAAAATTGAGTCATTTAAAACAAAACATTCCTTTTCTATCCGCCACAGGTCATATTTAATTACTTGGCACGGAAAAAAAATATTTTTATCAGGAGACACAGAACATTCTGAGACAATTGGAGAAATTAACGGAATTGACCTTGCATTTGTACCTTATTGGCTTCTTACAGATGCAAAAGAAAAAGAAATTGATATAGATGCAAAGCGATTTGCTATTTATCATATTGCACCTGTTCAAATTCCAAGCGCTAAAAAGAATTGGGGAGATAGTGAAACCATTTACCCGTTAGTTGAACAAGGCGACAAAATAATTCTCAAACTGAACGAAAAATAAATACTGTGGGCAACAGCGCATAACAAAAATGGCGAGATTTGATGCTGAAACGAAAATTTTGGTATTTTTAGAAAATTAAAGTTTAACCGAAAAACTTGTGCATTTTAAGTCGCCACTTTCGTTATGCGCGA
>PXBV01000200.1 GCA_003565575.1 Psychroflexus sp.
AAAAAACCCTGAAGCTGTAAAAACTTCAGGGTTATGGCTGAGTGTTAAGGTTTGTTGATTAAAGCTCTAAGGCTTTTTCAACATTACCATCCATCAAGAGTTCTTTTGGATCTTCTAAGGCTTCTTTGATAGCGACTAGAAATCCTACAGATTCTCTACCATCTATAATTCTATGGTCATAGGATAAGGCCACATACATCATTGGTCTAATCACTACTTTTCCATCTATTGCAACTGGGCGCTCGATGATATTATGCATTCCTAAAATTCCACTTTGAGGTGGGTTGATAATTGGCGTGGATAACATAGACCCAAAGACTCCTCCATTGGAAATGGTGAAGGTACCTCCGGTCATTTCATCTACAGTAATTTTACCATCTCTGGCACGCAAAGCTAAACGTTTAACTTCTTGCTCTACACCTCTAAAACCTAAGTTTTCTGCATTACGCATCACAGGTACCATAAGACCTTTTGGCCCAGATACCGCAATACTAATGTCCTTATAATCATAAGTAATCATTTCTTTTCCGTCAATCATAGAATTAACGGCTGGGAATTTCTCTAAAGCTCTAACTACTGCTAAAGTAAAGAAAGACATAAAGCCTAAGCTAACACCATGAACTTCTTTAAACTTTTCCTTGTATTGGCTTCTCAAGTCAAAAATAGGCTGCATGTCTACTTCATTAAATGTAGTTAACATGGCCGTTTCATTTTTGGCACTTACCAAACGTTCCGCTACTTTTCTACGAAGCATAGACATTTTACTTCTAGACTCACTACGCTTTCCTGGCCCAGGAGATCCCATAGAAGGTTTAGCCTCAGCGTTGATAGCATCCTCTTTGGTTATTCTTCCATCTCTACCCGTTCCTTTTACATCTTTAGCGTCTATACCTTTTTCATCAAGGGTTTTCTTGGCTGCTGGCGAAGGGCTTCCCGTCGCATAGGTTGAGGCCTCCCCCGTCCCCTCTGAAAGAGATGTGTCCTTTTTATCTGTATCTAAAGACTTTTCATCTTCCTTCTTATTAACGCTTTCTTTAGAAGCTTCTTCTTTTGAAGACGCATCTTTTTCTCCTCCTTTGGATGAGCTAGAAGAGGATTCTGGCTTTTCAGCCTCTGTATCAATTAAGCAAACGACTTCTCCTACCTGGACAACGTCGCCTTCTTCTGCTTTTAAGGTAATAATTCCAGAAGCTTCCGCAGGCAATTCTAAGGTTGCTTTATCACTGTCTACTTCTGCAACAGCTTGATCTTTTTCTACGTAGTCTCCGTCTTTTACTAACCATTCTGCAATTTCTACTTCGCTAATCGACTCTCCCGGGGAAGGGACTTTCATTTCTAAAGCCATAATACTATGTGTTTGGTAACTTGGTTTTTAATTATTTATAATCTTGTATACAATTATCTTTGGAAGCATCGAAAACGTAATCAATAACTTCTTCATGCCTTCTTTTAAATCTTGCTGAACTTCCAGCTGCAGGTGAGCCGTAAAAACGTCTACTACAAACTCTAAAGTCTTTAGTTTTATGATATTGAAGTAAAAGATGAGAATATGCACCCATATTCCTTGGCTCCTCTTGAGCCCAAACTACTTCCTCTGCATTTTTATATTTCTTAATTACTTTATCTAATTCGTCTTTTGGAATTGGAAAGAGTTGTTCTAGCCTAACCAAGGCAACATCTTTTCTACCTTGCTCTTCTCTTCGCTTCTTAAGATCAAAGTAAAATTTACCAGAACAAATCACTAATGATTTAATGTCTTTTACCTTGGCGTTAGCGTCATCTATGACAGTTTGAAAACTACCTTCTGCTAAATCTTCTTTTGGGGAAACTACTTCTGCATGCCTTAATAAACTCTTGGGAGTGAATACTACCAAAGGTTTTCTATAATTGGTTTTGAGTTGTCTTCTGAGCAAATGAAAATAATTTGCTGGACTTGTACAATTGGCTACAAACATATTGTCTTTGGCACACAGTTGAAGATATCTTTCCATTCTCGCAGAAGAATGCTCTGAACCTTGCCCCTCATACCCATGAGGTAATAACAACACAAGACCATTTTGAGTTTTCCATTTATCTTCTGCAGAAGAGATGTATTGATCTATCATGATTTGCGCACCATTGCTAAAATCGCCAAATTGCGCTTCCCAAATTGTGAGTGTGGAAGGACTTGCCATAGCATAACCGTAATCAAATCCTACAACAGCGTACTCTGAAAGAAGAGAGTTATAAATATAAAAGTGAGCATTTACATCATCTAAGTTATTATGTGGAACGTATTCCTCTTCACTATTTTCTGTCTTTATAACAGCATGTCTATGAGAAAATGTTCCACGCTCTACGTCTTGCCCTGTAATTCTCACATCGTGACCCTCTTTCAGCAAGCTAGCATACGCTAGGAGCTCTCCCATTGCCCAGTCTAACTGGTTTTTTTCAAAATACATATCGTGCCGAGTCTTCATGAGTTTCTTAATTTTTCTCATAAAGCTTTTGTCCTCAGGCAAGGTTGTTATTGACTTTGCTAAGTTATCTAGTTCTTTAATATCAAAAGAAGTATCCGCAGACTCTAGCATTTTATGCTTGTCAGCAGGCTCAAATCCCTCCCATTCTTCTTGAAGAATCTTATATACATTAGCACTATCTTCCTTTTTGGAATCTTCGTACTCTTCATTTAACTTAGCTTTCACTTTTTCTTCAAGTTGATCAAGGTAGTCGCTATCTATAATTCCCTCTTTTATCAACTTCTCTCCATAAATATCTCGAGGATTCTTATGTTCAGAAATAGCTTTATATAATTTTGGCTGTGTAAACTTTGGCTCATCGCCTTCATTATGACCGTATTTTCTATAACCTAATAAATCAATAAAAACATCTCTTCCAAACTCCATTCTGTACTGCAGTGCAAAATTCATAGCATGTACTACAGCCTCAGCATCATCAGCATTAACATGAAGAACAGGTGATAATGTAACTTTGGCAACATCTGTACAATACGTAGAAGATCTTCCGTCTATGTAGTTGGTGGTAAAACCAATTTGGTTGTTTACTACAATATGAATAGTTCCTCCCGTCCTGTAACCTTCTAGCTGAGCCATTTGTACAATTTCATAAGCAATGCCTTGTCCAGCAATAGCGGCATCTCCATGCACAACTATAGGTAAGACATTTTGTTCTTGGCCTAGATGGTGATCATCTTGTTTTGCTCTAGCAATTCCTTGCACAACTGCGCCAACAGTTTCCAAATGTGACGGGTTTGGAGCTATATTTAAGTTGATTTCTTTTCCGGAATC
Organism: Psychroflexus sp.; assembly: GCA_003565575.1. Taxonomy (GTDB): domain Bacteria; phylum Bacteroidota; class Bacteroidia; order Flavobacteriales; family Flavobacteriaceae; genus Psychroflexus. The sequence continues at coordinate 3,288 of PXBV01000200.1, forward strand.
TGTTTTTCTGATGCAAGTCCAACCTAGATGGTATTTCACATCACCATCAAAACCATCTACTTCATAGTCTTTACCTTCAAACTCATTAAAAATATCCTTAGCACTTTTACCAAAAATATTTACAAGTGTGTTTAAGCGTCCACGATGAGCCATACCCATGACGAATTCTTTAACACCCATGTCTGCAGCACCCTCAATTAACGTATCTAAGGCAGGTATTAAAGATTCATTCCCTTCTAATGAAAATCGCTTTTGGCCTACATAACTTTTGTGCAAAAAGCTTTCAAAAGTTACAGCTTCATTGAGTCTTCTTAAAATATTTTTCTTTTGATCTTCTGTAAAGTTAGTTTTATTTTGATTGTGATAAATCTTGTCTTGAATCCATTTTACCTCTTCTGGTTTACGTATGTAGGCATATTCTACACCAATAGAATCACAAAATACATTTTCAAGAAAAGAAATAATATCTCTTAATGTTGCTTTTCCTATACCAATAATTTCTCCTGCTTCAAATTCTTTATCAAGATCTGATTTGGACAGTCCAAAATTTTCAATATCTAAAGTTGGAGAATACTTTCTTCTTTCTCTTACAGGGTTGGTTTTTGTAAACAGATGCCCTCTAAGACGGTAACCATCTATTAAATTAACAACCTGAAATTCTTTTTGGACATTATCTGGTACTTCTACCTTTTTTGTTTCTTTAGTTTCACTGTCTTTGAGAGTCACAGTGGTTGTATTTCTTGAATCTTGACTTTCTTCAAAACCAGATTCTAATCCAAAATCAAAGCCCTGAAAAAAGGCGCGCATGCTTGGTTCTGTAGCATCTGGATTCTGTAAATATTGGTTGTAAAGGTCGGCTAATTGCGATGGATGCATCGCATTTAAAAATGAATATTTGTCCATGTTGTAATTACGTATTGTAATGTGTAATACAAAATTACAATTTCTAACTAAATCTAGTTAGTTTTCACTTAACTTTATTGCTAAACTGATATATATGAATGAAATTCAGTTGCTTGTTTAATTGAAAGATTATTTATTTTGGTATTTTACATATAACTTTAATAAGTCGGCTTTAACTTAGTTTTGCTTTTAAACACTTTAAGGTTTCTGTGGCAATGGTTGTATATTGGGTGTGATTATAAATTTTACTACAAGTGTGGTGTAATATCTAAAATTTGGATATTAAAACCAATCCTATTCAGAATAAAGATAAAGACCTAAACTTGTATAGCAAGATGGTTACTAAGAATTTAAATAGGGTAAATCTTAGTAAATTTGACAGACAAGCCTTAACAATTTTAAAAAAAAGAAGATAAATTTCTTTAATGATTTATTTTAGCCAAAAAAAGTAATGCTGAACCTTGAAGCCTACAAAAAAGCTTTCCTTACTTATATGGAAGATCAACTTCCACAAAAAGAGCCAAGCAATCTTTACGAACCTATAAACTACATCATGGAACTTGGCGGAAAGCGCTTAAGACCCATTTTGGTTTTAATGAGTGCAGATATATTTGGAGGTGGTTATCAAAAAGCTATGGACGCAGCGCTGGCTGTAGAAATATTTCACAATTTTTCATTGGTGCACGATGACATCATGGATGACGCTCCGTTAAGAAGAGGACATCAGACTGTCCATGAAAAATGGAACACCAACACGGGTATTCTATCTGGAGATGCCATGCTCATAAAGGCCTATCAACTTTTTGAAAATTATCCAGTACAATACTTCAAGCCATTGGCACAATTGTTTTCAAAAACAGCTATTGAAGTTTGTGAAGGCCAACAATATGATGTAGATTTTGAAGAAAGAGAAGATGTCCAAATTCAAGATTACTTAAAAATGATTGAATATAAAACCGCAGTATTAGTTGCTGCTGCTTTAAAAATGGGGGCAATTTTAAGTGATGCTGGAGAGGAAGCTCAACATAAAATTTATGAATTTGGGAGGTTACTTGGTATTGCTTTTCAAATTCAAGATGATTATTTAGATGCATTTGGAGATCAAGCTATTTTTGGAAAGCAAATTGGTGGAGATATTATTGAAAATAAAAAAACATTTTTATACCTAAAAGCCCGAGAACTCTCAGACCCTAGCAGCGCCGAACAATTACAACACTTATTTACTATTACCCCAGAAGATCCAAGCAACAAAATAGAAACTGCAAAACAAATTTTTTTAGAATCTGGGGCAGAAAGCGCTACAAAAGAAAAAATAAAAAACTACACAGAAGAGGCTTTTCAACTTTTAGAGCTCATGGATATTCCTGAGAAAGGTAAAGCTTTTTTAAAGGAATTTGGAAACAACCTCATGAATCGTAAAATGTAAATGCGTATCCCTCAGCAGCTTTCTGAAATTACAACAAACTATAGCCAGCATATCGATTTATGGAAACAATTGATTTTGCAACTCAACAAAGACTTAGCACTAGTAGGCCTTACAGAAATTGAGCTCCACACCAACATTACACCAAAGGAACTTTGGCTAGGCTTGGAATCCATTTTTTCTGAATTAATTCATCAAAAAACCACAAGTTTCATTCATTTGCTTTACCGAATTGACATTAATGAAAATGAAATTCAAGGATTGATGGCGCATGACGACTTTCTAAACCGCTTAACCCAACGAGTAATTGAACGCAGTTACCAGAAGGTCTATTGGCGGTCTGTTTACAAATAAAGATCTGCTTTAAATACTGTGACAGCATTCCCTAATATATAAACACTGTTGTCTTTCATCTCTAATTTGAGCTGACCTTTGCGCTCCGAAATTTGTTCAGACCTAAGCACATTTTTATGTAATACTTTAGACCAATATACCCCCAACGCACAATGTGCAGAACCTGTTACCGGATCCTCCAGAATATTTAGATTGGGCACAAAACATCTGCAAACAATATCTCTTTCAATGAGGCTAGCTGATTCTTCAACACTGGGAGTGTTTGACCTTGCAGTAAAGATACTTTGACCTAAACCTAAATCTTGAAGTAAATGAGCATTGGGTTTAAACTTAGCAAGTTCTGCTTCAGACTCTAAAACCAACATAGTCCAATTATTAGTAACTTGAAAGGCCTCTTTGATTTGTAAACCTAAAATTTTTGACCAGTTTGAAGTCGGTATGGGCTCCAAAATGTATTCTGGAAACTTCATCTGATAGCCATCTGGTGTGTAATTGATTTCTAACTCATCTTTAGGAGCTTGGAAGCTAATAGAATGAGATGTTGAAACTACTCCGAGTTCATACAAAATATGTGCAGCAGATAAAGTCGCATGGCCGCAGAGTGGCACTTCAGCTTTTGGTGTAAAAAACCGAATATCAAAACCTTTATCTTTTGGGAGAACAAAAGCGACTTCAGAGACATTCATTTCTTTTACGATGTTGAGCATTAATTTTTCTTCTAGAAATGCTTCTTCTAGCAGCATGACTCCTGCTGGATTTCCTTTAAAAAGCGTATTGGTAAAAGCGTCTACTTGGTATAGTGCAGCCATGTTTTTTCATCAAAATTATAAATTTAATTTGAAGGTATTCTAGTTCAGCTCTATTTAATTTTTCGGTTTATGGAACAACAATCAACCTACAAATTTATTAAAAATTGAAATCATTTTAAATGAACTCAAATCTGCAAAATAGACAGCGTAAGACCTCTTTAAAAAGGATCATCTGGATAACTTTCGCTCTTAGGATCTTCTTTTGTAAAAAACCCACCAAACCTGTAATTAAATGCAATCGTAGCTATTTGGGTTTCACTATTAAAAAATCGCTCTTGGGTAAATTGTGCATCTCGAGTATTGATATTAAAAACTCGAGTGTTAAAAATATCGCTAACATTCAAACTGATGGTTGCTCGGTCATTAAAAACGTTTCTTCTTATTCCTAGATTTACTCCATAAATAGGGTCTATCCGACCCTGTGGTAAAATGATGGGACCTCTATAATCGGCCATAAGCTGGATGGATACTACATCAGGAATTACCCAGTTTGATAATAAATTCAAGGTCCAGGAAAAATTGGAATTAAAAAAATCATCTTCTAAGTTTCTTCCATCAACTTCAGAATAAAATAAATTACCTGTAAGCGTAGCATCCAAATTGGGTAATATATCAAGTTGATTGATGACTTCAAAGCCGGTGTCTCGCCTAAAATTTACATTTTCCCACAATTGAACAGCTGCATTATTATCCAAAAGGCTTATGATTCT
>PXBV01000176.1 GCA_003565575.1 Psychroflexus sp.
ATGTAACTCTCATCTTCATCTAAAGTATAACTTTCTGTAAAGACGCTATCTTCTAAATCAGCACCCGCAGGAACCACATCGATGGTGATTTCTTCATTGGCAGGCGCTTGTAAAAACTCAGAAGCTGTTCTAAACTCCACGCCAGTTAACTCTGGTAATAACTCCCCATTGACGTAAATATCTACCGAGGATGCCGCTGCATCTGGTGAATTGTGGATGACTTGTAGGTTGGCAAATACGGGGTTTGATTCAGTAGTATCATAAATTTCTTTAATTTCTGCATCAGATAGCGCTCCTTGATAAACACGAACTTCATCTAATGCTCCAGTAAAACCTCTTACAGGTATTGTAGCTTGAAGATCATTACCAACTCTAAGAACTGATAGTTCTGTATCTACCGTGGAAAAAAAATCTGAATCTCCTGGCTCCCCATTAAGGTATAACTGGGTAAGATTAGAGTTTGAATCAAATGTAACTGCTAAATGTACCCATACTCCTAAATCTATACTTTCAGCTTCATTATTAAGTCCTTCCCCTTGAATTTCTACACGTGAATTTCTGTTAGGATTAACTCCAAAAGTCCAACGTCTACCTCCTGGGTTTTGAACAGGTGTACCTAAACCTAGAATAGCATTAAAACGAGTATCGTCATCTATTCTAACCCAAGCAGTCATAGTTCTTGAGGTATTTCCAGAAATTACAAAGTCTGTAGCAGTTTCTAGAAAATCTGAATCACCAAAACCAGATATAGCTCCGTTTTCTGTACCATTTTGGCCAGTTTCAAAAGTGGGTGTAAAACCTGAAGATGGGGATAAGTCCCAATTACCTGTTTCATCATCTAATGAATTTTCAAACTTATAATGAGCCACTAAGATAGGATCGCTTAAGGGCGTTGTAATAGTTAATGGTTCTGAATATTCACTTACATTTGAGCCATTGCACAAAGAGCGAATATAAACCTTGTAGCTTGTCCCTTCGTTTAGTCCAGACAAAGTAGTTGTAGTAGTTGATGCACTTACAGTACCAGTGGGTGTTGTACTACTATCAGGCACAGTCCCGTCTGAAGTCACGAAATATTCATAACCACCTGAAGCTACACCTTCATTATCCCAAGATAAATCAGCTGATGTTCCTGTAACGTTGGACGCCATCAAGTTAGCTGGTGAAACACAAATTGGGTCACCATTATAAATATCTAAAACTTGCGCATCGGTCAGTGCTCCTTCATAAACTTGAATATCATCTAAAGCGCCTTGAAATCCTCTTGCTGGAGTTTGAGAATTAAAGTCATTACCAATTCTAAGTCTAGAAACAGCAGTCATGACATCATTATCTGTCCAAGTTGCTGTGTTTCCTGGTTGCCCATTGAGGTATAATTTTACGCTTTCTCCACCTGTAGCTCCACCTGAATTAACAGAAGCATCCCAAACCACAGCCACATGAGCCCAAGTGTCTATTTCTACAGTGTTTGGGTCATTATTAAAACCTTGTCCTTGAATTTCTACTCGGGGTCTTGCTGCTGGATCTATTAAAAAAGACCAACGTTCTCCGGCGCTATTTCGAATACCCGTACCCAAAATAGCTGTTCCGCCTGATACTGTGTTACTTACTTTAACCCAGGCAGTCATACTTCGAGACGTGTTTCCTGAAATATCAAAGTTTGTGGCAGTTTGAAGAAAGTTGGCAGCACCAAAACCGGATACAGCTCCGTTCTCGGTTCCATCTTGACCTGTTTCGAAAGTGGGTGTAAAACCGGAAGATGGTGATAAGTCCCAGTTTCCTGTTTCGTCGTTTAGTGAATTATCAAACTTATAATGCGCTGTTAAAGTTTGAGCGCTCAAATAAGTTGATGCAAAACAAAATGCAAAAACTAATAAAAGCGTTTTGAGTAATGTAGTTTTCATTATCATACTATAACGTTTTTGTTAATATTAATAATCTCCTAAATTATTTAAACTTATATCTGGAGTTAAATAATATTGATGCAATTGGTGCATAAAATTGTTACTGAAAAACGCTATTTTAATTTAATTATGTTAATTAAATTAAAAATTAATAAATTTAGATTTTGTTTTATGATAAAGCATTCAAAATTGAATTAAAAATTTTATCTAGGAATTTACTGATTCTTACGTAAAAGATTCCTTTTAATAAGACAACTTGAAATAATTATTTTGCAAATCTGAATTCTTAATCCGATACGGAATCTCTTCGTAAAATCTTGTGGTTGTATCTTAACGTATCACTTATTAAGTGTGGGGCTTGCGTTAGGGATTGAGGTGGTTACCCCACAGCGCTAGACCTTTGTTTTTGCTGCTTGGAGGGAGCGATTTTATGAGCTTTCTCCAAGCTTGCAAAACTTGGGTATGGGGCGAGGAGTAATAACGGAAAGCCCGACCCGCCCAGTGGCGGGGAACGCCCAAATTTAACAATTCATATACATAACTTAGGTGTTTGGTTAGATGTGATAATCTAGTAGATATGGCGTTTCAAGGTTACCAACATTTTTTAATTTGCTGTTTGATTAAATTGAATCCAATCGCTTTTCTCTTGTGTTACAACTTAATGAATTTTGAGGGTTTGGTATAAACTTGCGTTTATTACATTTGCAATCGATAATTTTAGTTATGAAAGACCCAAAACGATATACCATTACGGCGGCTTTGCCTTATACTAACGGACCTATCCATATTGGACATTTGGCAGGGGTTTACGTTCCCGCTGATATTTACACACGTTATCTAAAGTTGAAGGGCGAAGATGTGCTTTTTGTTTGCGGTAGTGATGAACATGGCGTGCCTATCACTATTAAAGCTAAAAAAGAAGGTGTGAGTCCACAAGATGTTGTAGACAAATACGATGCTATCATCAAGCAGTCTTTTCAGGATTTCGGAATCCAGTTTGATAATTATTCCAGAACGTCTGCTCAAGTGCATCATGAAACCGCTACGGAGTTTTTTCAGAATATGTATGACAATGGCAAATTTATAGAAGAAACGACTGAGCAGCTTTATGATGAAAAAGCCAACCAATTTCTTGCCGATCGTTTTGTAACAGGAACTTGCCCTAAATGTGGTAATGAAGAAGCTTATGGCGACCAATGTGAAAAATGCGGTACTTCGCTTAATGCTACCGATTTGATCAATCCCAAGTCGGCCATAACTGGTGATGTACCTACTTTAAAATCCACCAAACATTGGTTTTTGCCTTTAGACCAATACGATGAATTTTTAAAAGAATGGATTATAAAAGACCATAAAGCGGACTGGAAGTCTAATGTTTACGGCCAATGTAAGTCTTGGATAGATGAAGGCTTGAGAGCAAGAGCTGTCACGAGAGATTTGGATTGGGGAATTCCTGTTCCTGTGGAAGGTGGCCAAGGCAAAGTGCTTTATGTGTGGTTTGATGCGCCAATCGGCTATATTTCTTCTACCAAGGAATGGGCCGAGCGTGAAGGCAAAGACTGGGAGCCGTATTGGAAAGATAAGGAGACCAAGTTGGTACACTTTATTGGAAAAGACAATATCGTTTTTCACTGTATTATTTTCCCTGTGATGCTCAAAGCAGAAGGCAGTTATATTTTACCTGATAATGTTCCTGCTAATGAGTTTTTAAATTTGGAAGGCAGAAAATTGTCCACGTCCAAAAACTGGGCAGTTTGGTTGCACGAATATTTGGAGGATTTTGAAGGCAAAGAAGATGTGTTGAGGTATGTCCTTACCGCAAATGCCCCAGAGACTAAGGACAATGATTTTACCTGGAAGGATTTCCAGACCAGAAATAATTCTGAGTTGGTGGCCATTTACGGCAACTTCATCAATAGAGTGGTGGTATTGACCAATAAGTATTACAAAGGCATAGTGCCAAAAGCTTCAGAATTTTCAGAAATCGATTTGAAGGTATTGGCAGATATCAAAACTTTCCCACAAAGCATTGCTGATTCTGTAGAAAAATACCGTTTCCGTGAAGCTCAAGGCGTAATGATGAATCTGGCAAGGTTGGGTAACAAATACCTAGCTGACGAAGAGCCGTGGAAACTTCAGAAAACTGACCCAGAACGCACTGCCACCATTATGTATGTGGCCTTGCAAGTGGCAGGGGCGCTAGCCGTCATCAGTGAGCCTTTTGTTCCTTTTACAGCTCAAAAGCTTAAGAATATGTTGAATTTTGAGTCTTTCACGCATCCTGTATTGTGGAATGACATTTCAAAACTAGATGAATTAATTCCTGCTGGGCATCAGATTAATCTAGCTGAATTTTTATTCAGTAAGATTGAAGATGACGAGATTCAAAAGCAAATCGATAAACTTGAAGCTTCCAAAGTTTCAAATAAAGCAGAAGAATCTAAACTAGAGCCTCAAAAAGAAGAAGCGACTTTTGAAGATTTTTCAAAACTAGATTTGAGGGTAGGAACTATTATTTCAGCAGAGAAAAAATCAAAAACTAAAAAGCTGATGGTGCTTAAAGTGGATACAGGACTAGACACTAGAACCATCGTTTCTGGTATTGCAGAACACTATACTGCAGAAGAATTGGTAGGTCAAAAAGTGAGTGTTGTCATTAACTTGAAGCCTATCAAGTTGAAAGGAACTTTAAGTGAAGGGATGATTTTGATGACACAAGACGCAGCTGGTAAATTAACTTTTTTGAATCCAGATTCAAGTTTTGAAGTAAAAAATGGGTCTATAATCAATTAAATGATATATTTGATTAACAAATTAAAAAATTTATTTAATATGGAAGATCTATCATTAGACGAAGCTACCGAAACAGCAACGGTTTTTGTAGACAAAGCATTAGGCTATTTACCAAGTATTGTGGCCGCTTTACTCATTTTTATTATTGGACTGTGGGCCATTAAATTTATAGTTGGCCGAGTACAGAAAACGATGGAAAAACGGGAAATTGATCCCGGTGTGAGAGGTTTTACTTCAAGTATTTTAAGCGTTGCGCTTAAGATTTTGCTTTTTATTGTTGTGATTACAAAACTTGGTGTAGAAACTACCTCTTTTGCTGCTGTATTGGCTGCAGCAGGTTTGGCTGTCGGTTTAGCATTGCAAGGCTCACTCTCCAATTTTGCTGGGGGTGTACTTATCATCTTACTTAAACCTTACCGTGTAGGGGATTTTATTTCTGCCCAAGGTGAATCTGGAACAGTTACAGACATTAGTATTTTTTATACTATACTTACTACACCAGATAAACAACGAATTATAATTCCTAATGGACAGTTAAGCAATAATAAGGTAACCAACTTTTCACATTACCCTACAAGAAGAAACAATATGACTGTTGGTATTTCTTATGATAGTGATATTAAAACTGCTAGGAAAGTGTTGCTTAATCTCTTAGAAAATGATGAGCGTTGCCTTAAAGATCCAGCTCCAGTTGTTTTTGTAGGTGGATTAGGAGACAATTCTGTAGATCTTTCAGTTAGGTTTTGGGCGAATCAGGCTGATTATTGGGGCTTGCATTTTGACTTTATAGAAAAACTAAAAGTCGAGCTTGAGGCGAATGGCGTTTCCTTCCCATTCCCACAACGCGATGTACATTTGTATGATATGAGTAAGGAAAAATAAATAATTTATCTTCCAGCAACAAAATCTTTGAGGTAGTAGGGTTCAAAATAAGCCACATCCTCAAAGATTTTTTTTTGCCATTTATGTTCTGCTACTTCGTACTGTTCTTTGGCAGATGGTAGACAGTCCTGATGAAAAATGGCATTAGGGTGATTACAAATGCGTTTAAATTTATCGACACCACTACCAATAAAATGCACTTCAGAAGTTTCTAACTCTTTTTTATACGAGTTTTCATCCAAAATCTCTGCTTTTATTTCTCTTATAGATTTAAATTCAGCATTTAAGATTTCAGCATACACTTCCATTCGCCTGGCGTCTAACATAGGAATGATAACTCCTTTTTGAATTTCGAGTTGTTTTGCTAAACAAAGCAATGTAGGAACCGAAATTAAAGGTAAATCTAGGGCATAAGCCAATCCTTTGGCGGCGGAAACTCCAATCCTAAGCCCAGTGTAAGAGCCTGGCCCTTTACTAACGGAGATAGCTTCTAAATCTTTTGTGCTAAGCTGCTGCTCTTTTAAAAGCTCAAGGATGAACGTGTGTAATTGCTCTGAGTGAGAGAAGTTTTTACTATTGACTTCTTTATAGCCCAAAAGAGAACCTCTACTTCCAATGCTTACAGAGCAGTTGGTGGTAGAGGTTTCTATAGATAATATCATATTTAAAAGTCTTAATTAATACTCAACAACTCGAATTCCAAAGTACAATTCTAAAACTTTTAAGTTAAATATATAGTCGTATTTAGCATTTATTAGTCGGTTTTCTGCATTGGTGAGTCTAAATTTGGATTGGGTTAGCTCAAAGGCATTAGAAACACCCACATCAAAACGCTGCTGAGCATATTCAAAAGCTAACTGTTGAGACTCTACAGCTTTTATAGCTGCTTCAAAAGATTTGGCAGCGCCTTGGGCATCTACATAAGCTTGATAGACGTTAGCTTCAAGGTCTAACTCAGTTTGTTCTAGCTGATACTCTGCTCTCATGGCAGCTACTTCTGCTCTTTTGATTTGGTTACGTGTGGCAAAACCATTAAAAATAGGAATGTTTAATTGTGCACCAATAGTATAACCATCGTTTCTTGATAATTGATTAAAAAAGCTACTTGGACCAATAGCTTCAACTTGAATATTGGGTGCTACTACAAGGTCTCCGGTAGACTGTACAACTCCTATCTCTCGAGTAGGTGCATTGGGGTCTACTCCTCCGCTTATTGTTCTTTCTCGGTCAGATTCTCTTGTATTGTAATTGAAAAAACCGTTAAGAGTTGGGTATAGCTGACTTCTTGCAATTTCAATATCTTTTTCAGCGATACCGAGTTGCTGCTCAGCTACTTTAATGTCATATCGTTCTTGTTTGGCTTTTGCTAGAATTTCTTCTGGAGAATTGGTCAAAATATCGGTAAGCGGCACATCGTACTCTTCATCGGCTATATCGAAGTTCTGATAGTCTTCAATCAAAAGGGTTTGGGCTAAGTTAATTTTGGAAATGCGTAAATTATTTTCTGCAATAATGATTTGTTGTTCCTCATCAGCATCAGTAGCCTGGATTTCTAGCAAATCTCCTTTTGGTGCATTTCCAGCTTCTACCGTTTTGCGTGTGAGTTCAATTTGATCTTTAGTTACTTTGTTTTGTTCTATAAGAACTGCAAGCTGTTGCTTATTCACTAGAATCTGCAAATAGGCATTGGCTACAAAAAGTGCTATGTCATCTTTCATTAATTCTAAAGAGTACTGACTAGCCAATTGCTCAAGTTTTGCTCTTTGGAAGGTTCTTAAGTTTCTAAGTCCATCATAAATGGTAATGCCTGCTGTAGCATTTAGAGAAAGGTTTCTTACTACTTGTTGCTCTAAAATACCGGTGGTAATGTTTTGAGTAAGACCGGAGTTCCAGGAG
>PXBV01000373.1 GCA_003565575.1 Psychroflexus sp.
GAAAAATCAAAATCTGAGTTGCCTAAGGTTGAATTTGAATTCCAACTTATTCGATCAATAGCTATAAAATTTTGTCTACCATCTGATAATAAAGGAGAAGCATTTCTTATGGCGATAGTAAAATCTCCTCTAATATCTAAATCTTCAACTTTAAATATATAAATATCATCTTCAAGGTTATTGTTGGTGATGCTTTCTATTACCTCATCATTTACTAAAAGTTCCGTGACCCTGTTATTTCCGGGAGCGGCATTATTTCGTATTTCTACAGAAAAATCGGTCATACCACCAGAGATAGTGCCAGATTTTGCTCCAATAAACCCACGTCCAAAAGCCATATTCTTTGAACCAGGATTTATTTGACCTATTCTTACATTTCCATTTACAGTCCATTCGATATCATTATTACCTGTGTAGGTTAAATTTTCTGCCTGATCACCATCATTAGCTGGCAACAATTGAAAATCTTCCACATTATCATATTCTTCTGGTGCTTCAAAATTTACTAAGGTACTAGCTGTAAAACCCCCATCCTCGGTAGTTGCAGTAATAATTGCGGTACCCATCCCTGTTGATGTTACAAACCCATCTTCATCTACAGTTGCGACGTCTTCATTGTCTGATGACCAGGTTACTGATTTATTGCTAGTAAAGTAAGGCATAACTCTCTGGTGCAGACGAAGAGTTTGATCAACACCTCTAAATGTTATTGTTTCCGGTGTAAGTGTTACTCCCGTTGCATTTACTTCCTCAGAGGTCACGTTGTTGACTGGATAAAAAGTGCCACCTATTGGTGTATTTGTACTTATGTCAAACGGATTATTGTTTTGAAAGCGGGCTGGAATATAAACAAGGTCAGGATCGCTAAAGGTAACTATACCTCCTCTATTATATTCTATACAATCATTTTTATAAATGGCACTATTAGGTCCTGGGTTGCTATGCTGTACAGACCACGGGCCCATCATTGCTCGCCATCCAACAGCAAGCCCTGCTGGTATACGAGATATATTTTGTTCTACCAGATTAGAACCAGCATCTGCATTATGAAAATTAAAGTCTTGTTCTACTTCATTTTTGTACATGACATTGAACTCACTGTGTTGGCCTTGAATCACAATGTGGCGTAAATTTTTCACTACAGTATTATACATTAGTGTGTATTTACCAGCAAACTGCACATAGCCTCTACCGCCACCACCTTTATTCCAGCTTCCATCAATATAACAATCACGGATAGTGAAGTGTCTACTATTCCAAGAAGTTACTGCGTGATGTCCACTATTAAGGATATTGACATTATCCAACCAGTTGTTTCTTGAGTTACTATTAAAAGAAACAGTATTGACCATGAAGGTGGGTTTATCATTTGTCATTGAGTAAGGGTTTGGAGTACCGTGACTCCCTTGTATGGTAAGATTTTCGATGCCTGCATTTTGAACACCGAAAACAAAAGCTTGTCTTTGTTCATTAGCTGGAGTTGTCATGGTGATATTTAGGATGACCCCATCTTTACTTTCTCCAACAATACGGACATTGTCTCGCATTTGGATTTGTGCATCAATATCATAAGTACCATTTTCTAATACTAATTGCCCACCTCCTTGACTTTGCACAAACTCCATCGCTGCAATAATACCAGCACTGTTGGTAGCTGAGATGGTTCGCACTACAGGCGACTCAGAACGTAAAGGGATTCCGCCTTCAACACCTGCTTTTATCCATTCCTGCATTTGTGGATAATCAGGATCAAACTTGCTTTCGTCAAAAGTTACGCCTGGATCTCCTACTCGCTGTGCGTAAGATTGTGTTGAAGCTAAAAGTAGCAATACAACAACCGATAAAATGTAATTTCTTACCATCATAATCAATTTTAAATTAAATAATTGTCAAAACTAAATTTGACTTTTTGTTGAACTTTATAGAAACTCATTATTGACTTTACTAATGAATTATTACTGATATTTAATTTTCCAATATTTATTTTCCGTCAAACGAATAGGAAGGAACTTTCTAATAGTCACTTAAACGTTTTAGTCTTCAATAATTCAGTTACACAATGGATGTAAATTTAGTTTAAAAGCTTCTTAAGTGTGGCTTGATAAGTTGTAGGTGTAGGGTAAAAATGTTGTATTTCCTATTCCGCACGTAAAATATTCAAGTTTTAGGTTATTTTTTAACCTTGCTTCTGTTTAGGTTTTCACAAAAACCAATTATAAAACTCTAAAAAATTCACTTGCTTTTAGGAGTGTTTTCGTTTATAGTGAATTTTACTGTAGATCCCTTTTCAGCTTCCGATAAGGGCATCGCAGCTTTTATTTTTCTGGTTGGTGTTATCTTATTAGATTCTAGTGTTATTTCAATTTCTGAATTTTTTTCAGCAGGATCTGAGATGAATAGTTCTACATTGGAAGTACTTAGATTTTTTAATATAAGCGCGCTTGGTTTGCTTACACCTAATTTTATTCCGTCTAAATCGACATTTTTAGCTTTATGGAAAATTACCTGAATCATATCCAAGTCATGATGTTTTACTGCCTGAATGTCTTTAGAATTTTCTAATATTTTTATTCTATTCATATCATAACTTTCCATTTCGGTAACAGTTACTTTACCGGGAGTAAGTATATAGGAATAAGTATCATCTTCTGGAGTTATCCCATGGTCAAACCATAATTTAAAAACTTCTTTGCTCAATAGGTCTGATGAGGCACCTCGTTTAATTTTTGATCGAGCCCCTGTTTGTTTAAGTGTAGTTAATCTTATTTTTTCTTGATTAGGAAAAAAATAGCCTACGCTATCATGTAAAATCCATTTCACACCATCTTCATAAGTATAATCTCCTTTAGCTAATAAAAATGACGAATTGATTTCTGCTACATGAACTTCTCCATCTAAGAGTGACTGATTCACAGTTGTAGAAATGCGTTCGCTTTCAGTTGAAGAAATCCCTGTGCCTAAAGCCACAATTTCTTCATCAAACATAAACCAAGTCTTTTTAGCTTGTGTTCCAAAGTCATTCATATCAAAAACTTGAGCCCCATAGGTGCCGTCTGAAACAGCTCCAGAAAAAGTTGAAGTTCCATTATATCCCCAGTTCTTTCGAGGTTCTAATTTTGGGACATCATATTCTGGAGTAGTTGTGCCTGGAATTTTGTTCCATTCCCAAACAGGAAAAATTTCAAAATATTCATTTCCATTCACCAAAATATTGGTAGCACCTTCAGATAAAAATTGACCTTGAATATTTTCACCATTTCCCATTTCTGTTTTTTTAACTCTATAATTATTGGCTAGTACAGTAAATTTATAATCGGGTCTACTGTGAGAGGTAAATAAGGCTCTATGATAATATGTACTATAAGGATTTGATTCAGTAGTTGGGCTTGTAACACCTTCTGCTCTATCTCTTATCTCTTCATATATAGAAGTATGAGTAGGGTTTATTTTGATAGCATCGGTATAAATTTTTCCGTCTTTTTTTACAGAATTTGGGCTTATAATTTTTCTTCCAACACTGCTAAAACTTACATATTGGCCCCGTCTTACCGTAGTAAGACTACCTAGCAAAAAGTGGGAGTAATTCTCAAAATTTGGATGGCCTGCAAATTCATATGGTGAGCTAATCAAAGGAACGGCCACATTATTTAAAGCATCTACCAAATCTTTCCCATAATTCATAGGGAGAAACATAGGGCCATGTTGGTAAAAACTATAATCAGGTTGAATACCTTCTGAAGTGGTAATTTTGAAGGTAGAATATACGTCATTAACAGCGGTTTCAACTGCCTCTGCATTATCTTTTAATAAGCCTACATATACTCGCCATATACTAATGTCTATTTTATTTGCGCCAGTAAAATTTGATGGTTTAGGTTTGATGTCTTCCAGTCTAGCTAGTATTTGGTCTTCTAGTTGTGTTGGGATGTGTTGATCTCCAGCCCTCATGAAAATCAAAATTCTACATAAGGAACGTGGGACTAGGATTTGTCTTATCCACCAATTCATATTATGGGGATTTTTATCATAAAAAAACTGCAATCCATTTACAATGGCTTGATGAATTTTTTGGTCTTTGTAGTAAATACTCAGTGGATCAGTATAGGCCATTGAGAAATTGTAAAGACGGTTCAAATGTTCTCTTGGTTGCCATTTCCCTGTTACTGCTGTATAGTTTAGGTCTGGCCAATATCCGTTATTAATTTGCATACTTTCCAAGTCGGAAGCTATTTGGATGTCATTTTGTGAAATTCTGAGGTAATCCTGAAACTCAGATAACATGTCATCATGGGAGACTTGAGCTGTTGTGTAACTGCCCATTAAAATTATTATTATAAATGCAATTTTTGCAGTGGCTGGTTTTAACATTCTATTAAAATCATGTTCGTATAAATGCCAAATTAATCAGATAAATATTAGGAAAGGGAGTCAAAAGTAGTAGACTGAGCATAATAATGTTTCACTTATTACTTTTTTAGTTCATATAGCTGTACTTTTAAAACTTTTGATCAATTAATATTTAGTTATTTCTACACGGAAGGTTACT
This sequence comes from Psychroflexus sp., assembly GCA_003565575.1. Lineage (GTDB taxonomy): Bacteria > Bacteroidota > Bacteroidia > Flavobacteriales > Flavobacteriaceae > Psychroflexus. Next base: position 4,547 of record PXBV01000373.1, read on the forward strand.
CAAAAACTGTTTGTTTGCTTAGGTGGTTTTTCCATTTTTAAAGCTCCTACAACAATTTTATACCTTAAATGTAACATATGGTATCAATGATTTTGCATAAACTTAGATACATTTATTAAAATTTATTAATATAAAACCTAAAAACTATGATTTCAAAATTTACATTACCAAGAATTCTTATTCTTATTTTATTTACCTGTTTTTCCATTCAATTTTCTAATGCTCAGGTTCAGATAGCTCATTACAAATTCGATAACTCCCTAGCCGATGAAACTGGGAATTGGGATTTAATCGATGGCACTTTCTTCGGCCCAACGTTTGAAGAAGGTTTTGATGGAACCCCTAATGGAGCAGTATCAGGATTTAGCGATACTGATTTTTTACAAACGGAAGACGTTTTTCCTATTTCAGGAAACGAATCTAGAACTATGAGCGTTTGGGTTAGATTAGACGGAGATGCTTTTAATGCTATTTTAGGTCTTGGTACCAATGTACAAAGTCCTCCACTTAGACGATGGACATTTGCGGTAAATCCAAATGGATTTAATCGAATAGAAGTTCAAGGTGGTGGTTTTATTAATGAAGACGCTGGTGAAATTAGTATAGGAGTATGGACTCATTTAGCGGTTACATATGATGCTGACACTGGTCTTACTCAATTATACCAAAATGGAGAACCAGGGAGTTCAGGTACGTTTTCTGGCCCATTAGATACAGCGCCTTCTGTGCTTAGAGTAGGTAATGATCATCAATTAATTTCTCCTGATCGAGGTTTTCAAGGTGCACTTGATGACATGCGAATATTTGCTGGAGCGCTATCTGATGCAGAAGTTAAAGAAATTTATGACAATTCTTTACTTAGTGTGAATCAGGTTTCTACTGTTGAATCTTTCTCAGCTTATCCTAATCCTGTAGAGAATAGGTTATACTTCTCCAGTAATGAGATAAGTGATGTAGAAGTTTACAATTTACTTGGAGCTAAAGTATTAACTCAAAAAGTAAATAATGGCGTAGATACATCTTCATTAGATAAAGGTGTTTATTTAGTGAACTGTTTCAATGCACAAGGTTTGAAACTTAAAACTATTAAAATTTTAAAATAGAAGTTTTTATCTAGATTAAAACAGAAAACCATCTCATTTATTGAGATGGTTTTTTTGTATTTGATTTAATTTGATAGTTTTTAGCGCTTTCCGATTCTGGATATTATGGTTATCTAACAGCCAGGCACTTGTCTAATTTCTTTAATTGAGGGATCGTATCAAAAACTTAGAGAAGAAGCCTAGTTTTTTGATGAATTTTCACGCTCTATAATCTCAAACATTTCTTTAGCACATAAAAGGAAAGCCCCGGTACCATATTCCATGGTGTCATCAGCTTTTACAGAAGCCGGGTCTGCCCCAACACGTTGTACATAACCAATTTTTCCATCGGGTTGAATGCACGCAACAAGCCCTTCCCATGCTTTTTCAATATGTGGCCAGTACCTGTCGTGATCAAGGATTTTATGGTTAATACCCCATGCCATTGCATAAGTAAAAAAAGCACTTGCGCTAAATTCCTTTTCTGGATATTGATCATAATCCAATAAACTAGCTCGCCACATTCCATCATCGCCTTGAAGAGAGGCTATTTTTTCCATCATCTCTTCAAACAGTTGCTTGTAGCGAGACCTGTGATGATAATCACCAGGGAGGTAGGTTAATATATCCGTTAAACCACCAACAACCCATCCGTTGCCTCTACCCCAAAATATTTTTTTGCCATTCTCAGTTTTCAACCCATTTCCATCCTTATCCCAGATAAATCTGCCATCTCGATAAAATAAACTATCTTTTTTGGAATACAAATGATCGTAGGTATCCCAGAAGCGAATGTCCATTTCATGAAGGTACTTTCGTTTACCTGTAGCAGTATATAATTTCAGCCATGCAGGAGGAGCCATAAATAGCGCATCGCACCATGACCAATTGTTTTCTCCATCCCAACCAAATTCTGGTCCTCTTCTGGGGTCTGCTATTATTCCGTCAATTCGATTAAACATATCGTCTAGGATAGTGTCGTTCCGTGTTTTGAGGTATAAATCGGTATACACACGCCCAATAGCAAACTCATCTGCATGTCTTGGTCTCTCGCCTAATTTAAAATCCACACCTTCAGCTAAATCATATACGTAATCAAAAATCTCTTCATCTGCTGTTACATCATAATAAGCCATCATGCCCGAAAGAAAAGTGGCCCGAACCCAATTATGTGTGGTTAATGGCTCAATAGTACCATTAGGAAGAACCATAACATGCTCTAAATTATCAATTTGCCATTGAGAAGTAAGCTCCATCAGGCTTAATATCCCCTTTTCCGAAAAAGGATCCACTTTATCTAGGTTTATGACTTCACCCATTTTTTCTTCCTTTTTTTTCTTCATACACGAAGTAGCCGAAAGGACTACGACTAAGGATAGCGCTACTAATTTTAAAAGTCTGTTAATCATATTCACTGTAATTTAATTTACAAATTAATTTTATAATCTATGTGTGTTCTCATCAATTAGAAAGTATCAATGATGTAAATACCATTGATAACAGTAGAACTTTTTATAATTGGTACATCCAAATGTTTTACTTTCTTAAAACAATCTCATTTGTTAACCCATCTTTGCAAATAAACTCAACGACAGTAATGCCATTGCTTTGCTGAATAATTTCGCCTCCACCTTTTACGATAGAAGCCATTTCCCAGTTACCATGTAAAAACACTTTAATGGTTGATGCTATACTTTCATGCGCTTGCCAATGATTTGAATATGATGGTTCCTCTTTTCTGTTCAAACGAATATCCACATCGGTATTAAAACCTTCATAAAGCCTTAAGTCTGGATCTGAAACTGCTAGTTTTATCCTATCACCCTCGTCCTTTATCA
>PXBV01000136.1 GCA_003565575.1 Psychroflexus sp.
CTGCAAAATTAATAAACTAAGCAATTTATGAATCTCAAAAGAGCCTATTTTAGTTTAAATTCAACAAATATTCCATTTATATAAAGCTGAAAAGCTGATGTCTGATTTAATAAAAGATTTCTTGAAACTTCAATTTAATTATGTTTTGGCTAAAAGCTTGTATTTCAAAAAATAACATTACTTTTGCACCTCATTATTAATAACGGGAGTCGAGCACTCCAAAATTTAATTTTTATGCCAGTTAAAATAAGATTACAAAGACACGGTAAAAAAGGAAAACCTTTTTACTGGGTCGTAGCAGCAGATGTACGTTCAAAAAGAGATGGTAAATACCTTGAGAAATTAGGAATTTACAATCCTGTAACCCAGCCTGCAACTATTGAACTAGATGTAGATGCGTCAGTAAAATGGTTAAGGAATGGTGCTCAACCAACGGATACTGCTAAACGTATTTTGTCTTACAAAGGCGCTATGTTAAAAAAACATTTGCTTGCAGGTGTGGATAAAGGCGCATTAACAGAGGAAGAAGCAGAGAAGAAATTCCAAGCTTGGCTGACTGAAAAAGAAGATAAAATATCTACTTCTGCAGAAGAGACAGCGAAAGCTAAGCAAGCAGAAAAAGAAAAAGCTCTGGAAGCAGAACGAGAAGTAAATGCGAAGCGCGAAGCGGAAGCAAAAGCAGCTCAGGAAGAGGAAGAAGCAAAAGCAAAAGAAGAAGCGGAGGCTAAAGCTACTGCTGAAGAAGATGCTTCTGAAGAAAGCAAAGAGGCTTAAAACAATATTGCTGTAATGACCAAAGAAGACTGCTTTTACTTAGGTCAAATTGTAAGCAAATTTAGTTTTAAAGGAGAACTCCAGATCAAACTTGATACGGATGAACCTCAACTCTATGAACATTTGGAATCAATTTTTGTGGATTACCACAATAAATTGATTCCTTTTTTTGTGGAAAAATCCAACCTACAAAAAAGCAACCTTCTGCGTGTTAAACTTGAAGAAGTAGATGAAGAAGCTGATGCGGAAGATTTACTCAAAAGAGACGTATATCTGCCTTTGTCTCAACTACCTGAATTAGGCCCTAACAAATTTTATTATCATGAAGTTATTGGCTACAAAGCAATGGATGAGATTTATGGTGATATTGGTATTATCAAGTTTGTGAATGATCAAACCCTTCAAGCGCTATTCTTTATCGACTTTAATGGCAAAGAAATTATTATTCCTGTGAATGATAGATTTATTAAAGAGGTAGATAAGTCAAAAAAAATCATTCATTTTAGTACCCCCGAAGGTTTAATAGACATGTACTTGGATGCTTAATTTAAGCTATTTCTTTTTGCATCTAGCTTAAGGAAAATCAGCACCAAAATTAAAAAGCCCCACAGCCCAGACCCACCGTAACTAAAAAAAGGTAATGGAATTCCTACCGTAGGAAACAAGCCTATTACCATAGCTATATTCACAAAAAAATGAATGAATAGGATAGACAATACGCAATATCCATAAACTCTACTGAATTGACTTTTTTGACGTTCAGCCAGATGAAACAACCTTAAAATAAGCAAGGAAAATAGAATAACGACAAGACTTGCGCCCAAAAACCCCCATTCTTCTCCAACAGTGCTGAATATATAATCGGTATGTTGTTCTGGCACAAACCGCCCTTGCGTTTGAGATCCTTTTAGCCATCCCTTTCCAGTCCAGCCACCACTTCCTATAGCGACTTCGCTTTGGTAGAGATTAAATGCTGAACCCTTAATATCTTTTGTTTCTCCTAGCAAAACTTCAAATCTATCTTTTTGATGAGGGAGCAAGACAGAATTGAGTATGAAATTTACTGAATATGAAAACCCAAGCGAGATTACAAGTGCTAAACTATATAGCCAAAGTTTTGGTTTTTTATTTCTGTTGAAAAAATAAAGGAGAAGAATTATTAATAGGGCAAAAATCGCAAAGATTAAGAAGCCAAACTTAAGAGTAAGTACAAAGATAATTCCAAAAAGAAGTCCAAAGGTTATATAAAAATGAGGCAAACCTTCTCTGTAAAGAGGAATAGCGAAAGCAAGATAAATGAATGCACTGCCTGCATCTGGCTGAAGCATGATTAACAGCAACGGAAAGCCAATAATAAAGAACGCTTTTACTTGTGATGAAAATTTGGTCAAGTCATTATCCATTTCACTTATATACTTAGCCAAAGCTAGGGCTACTGCAGTTTTAGCAAACTCAGCAGGTTGAAGACCAAAACTTCCAAAAGAGTACCAGGCAGTTTGTCCAGCAATGGTTTTTCCAAACACAAATAGACCAAGCAGTGAAAGTATGGAGGCTGCATAAATAAGAGAAGAAAACCGTTCAAAAAATTTGCTTTCAAGTGCAAGTACAAGTATGGCAATAATGAAACCAAGACCAATAAAGAGCAGCTGTTTACCGTAAATTTTGGTTAAGTCAAAAATAGGTTCTTCTGGGCTAATGTATGTGGTTGAGTATATGTTTCCCCAGCCAAAACCTATGAGCGTTATGATGATAAAAACGGTAAGCCAATCTAATTGCAATATAGTTTTTGGCATAGCTACTGGTTAATTTTGAAAGGTTCACCAGAAAGTGGCTTTGCATATTCATCTTCAAGGTCATTCGTCATTACCCAGCTTTCAAGGTCTTTTCTTTCAATTTCACCCTTCAAGTACTTTTCTATCATTAGGCTAGATATTCTACCTGCATATCTTGCTCCCCAATACCCATTTTCAACAAAAACAGCTATCGCAATCTTGGGATTATCTTTTGGGGCAAAAGCTACAAAAATAGAGTGGTCTGTAAGTTGCACACGTTTTCCGTCAATTTTAGTGTAATTTTCTGCTGTACCTGTTTTTCCACAGACTTCAATCCCTGGCACTCTCAAAAACTTCGCTGTTCCATAGTTGAAAACATCATGCATGCCTTCTATAATAGGTTCAAAGTGCTCCTCATCTATAGTCGTAAATTTCTTTGTCGTATAGGCTTCATCTTTAATAGACGTACCGTCTATCGCTTTCAAAATATGTGGTGTATAATACCAGCCTTTATTGGCAATGGTAGCAGTAACATTAGCCAACTGTATGGGTGTAGTTATGACTTCTCCTTGACCTATAGCATTAGAAAGTGTAGCGCTTGCGTACCACTTGTAAGTGGGGAATCTGTATGCTTTGTTGTAATACTCTGCATCTGGAAGCAAACCGGCTCTTCCTACAGGTAAATCATAACCAAGGTAATCTCCCAGTCCAAAGCTTGACATATGCTGGTTCCAATTATCCATTCCCTCTTGTGGGGTTTCATACTTTTCTATGGTTCTTCTATAAACTTGCGCAAAGTAGGAATTACAAGAGTGTGCAATTCCTGTTACCATTTGAACAGGACTGGGGTGGTGGTGGCATTTCATTTTTACTCCTCTTCCATAAGAGTAGCCCCCACGACAACTAAAGCGTTCATCTAAATCCACCACATTTTCTTGTAAAGCAACAAGTCCAGTTAAAACTTTAAAAGGAGAACCTGGTGCATAAATAGCTTGTAATGGCCTGTTATATAATGGCCTGCTAATGCTATCATACCATAGCCGTGTATAGTTTTTGGAGCGCTTTCTACCTACTAGTAAATCTGGGTCGTAAGAAGGAGCTGTCACAAGACTCAAAATTTCTCCAGATTCTGGTTCTATTGCCACTATGCCACCGCGTTTGCCCTGCATCAGTTTTTCCCCATACGCCTGTAATTTAGAATCGATGGTAAGAGAGAGGTCACTTCCTTTTTGAGATAGTGTATCAAACTTTCCTTCCTTAAATGGCTTTATGTTCTTATTATGAATATCTCTTAAGAAATGTTTTACACCTCTTTCCCCTCTTAGGATCTCTTCGTATTGTTGCTCTACCCCTTGCTTACCTTTTAAATCTCCAGATTTGTAATAAGAATTTTTAGAAATTTCACTTTGTCCTACTTCTGCAATATAGCCTAAAACATTAGCACTGTGGTTTACATTATAATCTCTTAAGGATCGTTTTTGAATATAAAACCCCTGATATTTATGCATGCGTTCTTGTAAAAAAGCATATTCTTTTTTAGTAAGCTGTGGTGTGATTACAGAAGCCAATCTTGGTGAATAACGCCATGCTTTTTCTAGTTGAATTTTAAGACGTTCTGGAGTTATTTTTAGTAAGCTAGATAACTCTAAGGTATCAAACTGCTTCACCTCAAGAGGGACTGCCATCACATCATAAGCGGGTTGATTCCCCACCATAAGCTCTCCATTCCTATCATAAATGTAACCACGTTGTGGATAATCATAAACTTTACGAACAGAAATGTTTGTTGAGACCTCATCAAAGCTTTCGTCTAGTACTTGCAAATAAAACAAACGTAACAAGAATACAAATGCTGTGAAGCTTACCAATATAATGGGTAGGAGTTTTCTCATCTTTTGTTTTTCTTTTGGATTAAATTTAAAATAATCAAAATTAATAACCCGCTAAATATTGAGGAATACACTATTTTCTTTAAAAGGTATAGCAAATGATTAAGGCTAAAAATTTCTAAAACAAAAAGAACAACATGATGAGTCAAAATGGTGATGCTTACATAAATTAAGAGCGATTTAAATGGTGCATCGTAAAGCTTCAATGTTTGATGATCATAGCTCAATCCAAAGGCATTTCTTAAAAATAAAGGTCTTAAATATGCAATCACTAATGTTGCCGCAGCATGAATTCCTCCACTATCTTCAAAAAAATCTATACTCAAACCTAATAAAAACGCTAAAACTAATTTTTGGATGGAATTGATATTAAATGGTAGAAGAAGGATGAGCAGTGGATAAACATAAGGATTGATATACCCCAACAGCTCAAACTTACTAAATATGAATACCTGAATCAAGATGAGTAAAATAAATCTGATGCTATTTATGAGGTATATTTTCATTGAGAAACATCAGGATTTAAGAGTTCATGGGCTTCAGCTTTTTTAGTGTTTTCAATAATGTAGATGTGTTTAAGATTAGTCATATCATTAAACAACTTTACAGAAATAGAAAAATACCCAATGTTTTCGTTGAGTTCAAAACTACTTATCGTTCCAATAGGTATATGTTCAGGAAAAATCAAAGATCTTCCACCGGTTGTGATCGTGTCTCCTACCTCTACTGGAGCAGATCGGGGTACATCTATTAAGCTTAAAATATTAGGGTCTTTTCCATCCCAAGTTAAAGTTCCAAAGTGATACGTTTTTTTAAGTTTTGCATTAATAGAGGAATTGGTATTAAGTATAGAAATAGCTCTAGAAAAATCTGCACTTACATCTTGGATAATACCTACTAAACCTTTGCTAGAAATAACGCCAAGGTCTTCTTTTATCCCCGCATTAGAACCTCCTTTTATAAGAAGAAAATTGTCGGGTTTATCATAGTTATTAGATATAATTTTAGCTTTTTTAATCTTGTATAAGGTGTCAATCTCAAAATCAACGTTTTCCTCCAAGTCTTCTGTAAGAGCCAAGTTATGAAGTTGATGTCTTAGAGCTTCATTTTCTTCAAATAAAATTTCGTTTTGAGTTTTTAAATCAAAGTACTGGTTAACAGATTCTGAAGTACTCAATAAATTTCCTGTGATAAAATTAGCAGAACTAATAAGTTTGCTATTGTGATAAGTATGGGCTTGAAAAGTAAGCCCTAAAGCCACAGAAAACAACACGATAAACACCAAACCTGTCTTATTTTTAGTAAGAAATAATAAGATTTGCTGCATGAGAACATTTTATTTTAGTAGCACAGCTTTGTATTTGACAAGGTCTTTCAAGGTGATGCCTGTACCCCTTACAATAGCTCTTAAAGGGTCTTCAGCGATATAAACAGGCAAGTCTGTTTTTTGAGATAGACGTTTATCCAAACCTCTTAACATAGAACCTCCACCAGCTAGATAAATTCCAGTGTTATAAATATCTGCAGCAAGTTCTGGAGGGGTTTGAGAGAGAGTTTCCATAACAGCATCTTCAATTCTCAAGATAGATTTATCTAAAGCCTTTGCAATTTCTCTAAAAGAAATTTCAACTTGCTTGGGTTTTCCTGTAAGTAAATCTCGTCCTTGAACGTTCATATCGTCTGGTGCCGTTTCCAAATCTTCTGTAGCAGAACCTATCTGGATTTTTATTTTTTCTGCTGTACGCTCACCTACAAACAAGTTGTGCTGAGTCCTCATAAAGTAAATAATATCATTGGTAAATACATCTCCAGCAATCTTAACGGATTTGTCACAAACTATTCCACCTAATGCTATGACAGCAATTTCTGTGGTACCCCCACCAATGTCAACAATCATGTTTCCTTTAGCCTGCATAATGTCTACGCCAATTCCTATTGCTGCAGCCATAGGTTCATGAATTAAATACACCTCTTTGCCATTAACGCGCTCTGCAGAATCTTTTACAGCTCTCATTTCCACTTCGGTGATGCCACTTGGTATACATATAACCATGCGAAGCGATGGGGTAAACCAACGCTTTTTAAGCGCAGGTATTTCTTTTATAAACATGCTAATCATTTGCTCACTCGCATCAAAATCAGCAATAACACCATCTTTTAATGGTCTAATGGTCTTTATATTTTCATGGGTTTTGCCTTGCATCATGGCAGCTTCTTTACCTACTGCAATAATTTTTCCTGTCATTCGGTCTCGAGCTACTATAGACGGACTGTCTACAACTACTTTATCGTTATGTATAATAAGTGTATTTGCTGTTCCTAAATCTATTGCAACATCTTCTGTAAGAAAGTCAAAAAATCCCATGAGTAAATTATTTGTAGGGCTTAAAGTTAATTAATTAATGCTTAAAATGACGTGTTCCTGTTAACACCATTGAAATTTTATTTTCGTTACAGTAATCAATGCTCAATTGGTCTTTAATAGATCCGCCTGGTTGTATTACAGAAGTGATTCCTGCATTTCCAGCAATCTCTACACAGTCTGGAAAAGGAAAGAAGGCATCGCTAGCCATGACTGCATTTTTTAAATCAAACTTGAAGCTCAATGCTTTTTCTATAGCATGGTTTAAGGCGTCAACTCTAGAGGTTTGTCCTGTACCACTAGAAATTAGTTGTTTACCCTTTGCCAAAACAATTGTGTTGGACTTGGTGTGTTTGCAAATTTTAGAAGCAAATAACAAATCCTCCACCTCAGCTTCGGTAGGAGATACGGTGGTGGCTGTTCTTAAATCTTCTGCAGCATCAGTTTTAGAATCTTTATCTTGAACCAAAACGCCATTAAGACAGGTTCTTACTATTTTTTCTTCAAATTGAAACACTTTTTGAACTAAGATAATTCTATTCTTCTTTTGTGTTAAAATAGCTAAAGCTTCTTCAGAATAACTTGGAGCAATCACAACTTCGCAAAACAACTTGTGGATTTCA
>PXBV01000074.1 GCA_003565575.1 Psychroflexus sp.
GGATTGATAGACATCACAACTATAGAGTTATATCAAATCGGGTTTAAATTGTTGAGGAAATAAAGGTAAAATCAAAATAAAAGAAACGTCTCCGCTTTATGGTTTACCTTTGCATCAGAATAAAAAGCGATGAACAAAGAAATAAGAGTACTAGAATTAGGACAACGCGATTATAAAGAGACGTGGGATTTTCAAGAGGAGTTGTTTCAAAACGTTCTCAATATTAAAATTAAAAACCGAAGGGAGTCTTCAGAATTGCCTACTGAAAATCATCTCATTTTTGTAGAGCATCCGCATGTATATACCTTAGGAAAAAGCGGTGACTTATCCAATTTGCTTTTGAACGAAAAGCAGTTGGCAGATAAAGGCGCTACATTCTATAAAATCAACAGAGGAGGAGACATTACATACCATGGTCCAGGCCAAATTGTTGGTTATCCTATTTTAGACCTAGAAAACTTCTTTACAGATATTCATAAATACCTTAGGTTTTTAGAAGAAATGGTTATACTTACCTTAGAGGAGTACGGATTGAAAGCTGAAAGAAGCCAGGGCGAAACAGGCGTTTGGCTAGATGTTGGCACTCCGTTTGCCAGAAAGATTTGCGCCATGGGCGTAAGAGCTTCCAGATGGGTAACTATGCATGGATTTGCCTTAAATGTAAATGCAGATTTAGGGTATTTTGACAATATCGTTCCCTGCGGAATAAAGGACAAAACTGTTACCTCTTTAAATGTAGAACTTGGCCAAGCTGAGGTTACTTTGGAAGAAGTGAAAGCAAAATTAAAAAAGCACTTTACACAGTTGTTTGAAGCAAAGTTGCTTGAATCCTAAGGCTCTATTAATCTTGAATGTGTGATTATAATCAAATTCAAAAGGATTTTTTATAAAACAAAACAGCATTATCATCTCCTTTTACTACAAAGCTGATGGTCTTGGGTGAGCTCAAATCCAAGTCTATTTGTGATGTGCCAAATACTGGAAATCCTGAAACCAATTTAGCTTGCTCATCAAAGAGGTACACCTTGCTTGCTTGCTGGTCTACAATACTATAGAATGTTCTGTTAGCGCCCTCGTGAATTTTGGGAGGTAAATAAAGCCCATAGTCTAAGCTTATGTCAATTCCATTTATATTGAATTTATTTTCAGAAAAAGTAACGATATGATTCGCACTGCTGCTCATATAATGGTTATCAGACAGGCCTAATTCTGTGGTCTGAACAGTTCCGTTTTCTGTAATTTCTATGAGGTGACCCTCCAAATTGGTTCCCGTAAAATTGGAATTATACATTCCCCACGGATTGCCAGAAGCACTAATGTTTTGTTTGGCTTTGACACGTTCTTTGCCCGTTCTACTCAAGATTTTCAATCCACTGTTGTCCTCTGCTAAAATATAATCTTTGGTTCCTATTCTTATATGCTTTAGTGGATATTTGATGCTTCCTTGAGGTGTAAAATCAAACCCTTTCACTTGTTTTCCTTCTTTATCAAACATTAAAACCTCATCATTTTGAACCACCACAAACCTGTATTTGCCATTGTTATCATAATCAAAAATGGATAAACCTTCAGAAATAAAATCTTTAAAATCTAAAGGAAATGGAGCAACGTCATTACCATTTTTATCGATAACGTAAAGTTTATTTTGAGTGGTAAAAGCCATTTGCAAACGCGTATTCTTATAGATGTCAAATGTGTGTACATCTCCAATTTGTCTACTATCTAAAGGTTTTTTCCAAATGGTATTTCCGTCTGTTCCAATGAGATGTAAGAAGTTGTTTTGATCTTGAACAACAATATCCTTTTGGCGTGTTCTCCAGTTGGTAAAAAAGGTTGGGTCTGATGCTATTTCCTCCGTGAGTTTTATGCGTTTAACCTGCAAGGCTTCTTTGGATGGTCTGTCAAGCTTGTCTTTTGAAATAAGTCCATTTACAAATGAAAAGCTTTCCTCATGGGTAAGTTGCATCAATATTGAGCTATAGCCAGATGTGTTTAAATTTTCTAGATTAGGAAGGAATTTAGGTTTTGAGGTTTTAGACAAGTCCTTCGTGATAGACTCAAGCTGACCTCCCCAAACCAAATGAGCAGAGGTGTTCATTTTCTCTTTTGCGGTCAAAAAGGAAGAAGATTCACTCAACACTGACCTATTATTGATATTAACAATGATATCTTCTAAAGTTTCAGGTGTTTTTGCAAAAAGAAAATGGCTATCATACACTGTAAATACTGAAAATTTATGATTGGATAACAAAGGAGAAAAGTCTGCAAATACATTTTCTTCTTCAAAGCTATAGAGCTTTTGATTTCTAAATGAAGTTTCTTGTATTGTTTTAGTGAGTAAAGTGTCCAATGTTTTAGAAACATTATGACTCACCACGTCATAAACTAAGGCACCGTTTTCAAGTTGAATAGCAGCAACTTGAGAGGTATTTTCAAATATTAAGTTAAAGTTAGAGGTTGCGGTATAATTTTGCTTTTCTCTATTTTTTTGTAAAGCTTTAAAATCTGAGTATGAGATAGAAAAAAAACCAGAAGCACTAGTTGGAGTAACTTCATGAGTTCTAAAAGCTGCTGGAGAAACATTTTGAAATAAATCAAGTTTGGTAGCCTCATCACTTATAATTGCCCCAGACCATCTATAGTTATCTTTAGACACTTTAACGTCTAAGCCTATCCATGCTCCCAAACCTTTCAAGGTGTGAAGGTTAAGATTTTCAAATTGACTTCGGTAAAGAAGTCTAACCTCATCAAGATTGATAAATAGAGATGTATGTCCTGTAGTAGCTTTGTGTGCTCTATAAAATGTATTGTCAAATTTAAATTGATTATTGTAGGCTCTTATGACATTTTCTATCATCAATTTAGATTCAGAGAGTACACGTATATCATCAATAAGCGTAGTAAAAAACACGTGATTTTCTAAATCAAATTCAGAAATAACTTTACCAGCATAATCGATTTTTTTTTGTTTGCTAAGCTGAATAGAATCGAGTTGCAAATTGGTATTATCTACTAAAAGAGAAGTAGCAAGTTCTCTTTCACCTATAGGCGTTATGGCCAAAAAAGTTTGAGATTCAGGCTTGATGTAATCACTAAATTTTAATTTTTCTTGAATCGTTTTAAAAATTGGTAGCGAAGCATTAGCCTGAAACAAATCTGTATTGGTGAGCTCTTCAATGGATTTTGATAGATTTTGAGACTCTACTATCAGAATTGATTTGGAAGGAATTAAATCAATAAGTTGCCCTTTCTCTACATCTAAACTTGATGTACATGAACTAAAACCGACTGATATACAGATAGCTAATAAAAGAAAACGCATAGTATTTAATAATTTCTTGGATTACAAAACTAACTCCAAAATTAGAAATTAAGCTCTACTTGACAGAATGCTTTTATAATTTTATTTCTAACTGTTGAGGAAGTAATTTAAAACTTTTTCTATGGTATTGGCTTATGCCATATTTTTGAATTGCATCTCTATGAGCTTGTGTGGGATAACCTTTATTTTTTGACCATGCATACATGGGATAGTCCTTGTCTATTTCTCTCATATATGCATCTCTTGCTGTTTTAGCCAAAACAGAGGCTGCAGCAATACTTAAAAACTTGGAGTCCCCTTTTACGATGCAATGATGAGGAATGGACTGAAAGGGTTTAAACTTATTACCATCTACAAGAATCAACTCTGGCCTTGTTTTTAATTTAGCAATAGCTTTGTGCATGGCAAGAATAGAGGCGTTAAGGATATTCATGGTATCAATATCTTCCATAAAAACGTGAGAGACTCCATAACTGATTGCTTCTTCTTTAATAACAACTTCTAGGTCTTGACGCTTTTGCGGCGTTAACTTTTTAGAATCATTTAGTAATTCATTTTTGAAATTTTTAGGCAGAATAACAGCTGCTGCCGTAACAGGCCCTGCTAAGCAACCACGGCCTGCTTCATCTGTGCCACATTCTAAATAGGTGTCTTGATAATTGAGCTGAAGCATATATTTACGGATATTCGAGCTTAAAAATAAGAAATTATAAATTCATTTTCATTAAAACTTAAGTAAACTAAAAATGATACTTTTGCTTTCGTTTTATAATCGTTAATGAAGTCATTACAATTACTCTTTTTTGTATTTTTAATTTCACTTGGATCTTATGCTCAGGGTTTGAGAACAATTGATGGTGGCCAAGGAGGACAAGGAAACCAAGATCAAGCGCCAAGAGAAACCACAAGATCTGTGAAGGATGATCGTGAGAAACCACATATTTCTAAATACAAGATCATAAGCATAAGTAATGACACTACCTACGTTGACACTACACTGAGCATAAGGAAAGATTATATAAATGATTTCATTAGAAAAGATGATTTTGAGTTGTTACCTTTTGCCAACGTGGCTAGACCTTTTAACCCACTTGGGTATTCCTTTAACGACTTAAGTGCCTTGCCTAGGTTTGGTGCAAGAGCTATGCACCATAATTTTATGGAAGTTGAAGACATTTTTTATTATGAAGTACCTACACCGCTAACCGAGCTGTTTTTTAAAACTGTTATGCAACAAGGTCAAGTTGCCGATGCTAATTTCGCATCCAACCTAAAGCCCAATTTAAACATTTCAATTGCTTATAAAGGCATGAGGTCTCTGGGAAACTACAGGAGAGAACGCTCAGATTCTGGTGATCTAAGGCTTGGTCTAAATTACAGAACTACAAATAACCGTTACTTTGTAAGGTCACATTTCACTGCACAAAGCCTAACCAATCATGAAAACGGTGGGCTTACCGATCTTTCTAACCGTCAGTTTATTGATCAAATAGAAGAAATTCAAAACAGAGCGTCAGCAGAAGTAAGACTTAGCAATGCTGAATCAAAGCTAGACACCAAGCGTTTCTACCTCAACCAACATTATGATATTCGACCGGGCAATGATTCTACTCAAAATGGACAAATCCGCATGAATCACATCATGAATTTTACAGACAAAGAGCACCGGTTTACACAAGGTTCATCTACGCCACAATTTTTTGGCGCCACTTTTGAAAATTCAAACTTAATAGATGAAGTTGAATACCAGAACGTAGCCAACTCCATCATCCTTTCCTACTACCAGAAATATTTGGGAAAAATTGGGTTTGTAGCAAAACACAATAACATCAATTACGGTTATAATTCCATTGTAGTCAGCGAAGATCAAGTGATTCCCAATCGGCTAAAAACCGATATACTGAGCTTAGGTGGAACTTATCAAAATTCTTACAAGGGCTTTCAACTTGAAGGAGAAGCGCTTTATAACCTCACTGGAGATTACAGCGGTGGCTACGAAATTCATGGCAAAGCCACTACAAAATTATCTGATTCCCTACAGTTTTCTGCTCGCTTAGACCTAAGCTCTGCAGCGCCTAACTTCAATTGGATAATGAACCAAAGTGATTATGAAAATTATAACTGGTACAATCCAGATTTTAATAATGTAAACACGCAACACCTTGAAGGCGAGCTCAACTCTGAGCTTTTAGGAAAACTAACCGCTTCGCTTACTCAAATTGATAATCATGCGTATTTTGCATATCAACGGGCACCTGAAGGAGCTCAGGCAGATAGCTTGATAGCTCCACTACAAGCTGACCAACAGGTAAGGTATCTAAAAATTAAAGCAGAGAAAGATTTTAAACGCGGCCATTTCAATTTAGCAAACACCGTGATGTATCAAAATGTGTTTGATGGAGAGTCTGTTTTTCCAGTGCCAGAATTTGTGACAAGAAACTCGTTGTTTTACGATGGAGAATTATTCAATAAAGCCCTCTATTTACAAACTGGATTTACGTTTAATTATTTTACAGGCTTTATGAGTAAAGCTTATGATCCTATACTTTCAGAATTTGCAGTTCAAGACTTTCAAGCTTTAGATGGGTTTTACACATTAGATTTTTTCGTGAATGCTAAGGTGAGAGAAGCAAGAATATTTTTTAAGGTAGAGAATTTCACTACACTTATAGAAGGAAATTCTAATTTTGCTGCTCCAAGGCAGCCTTTTAGAGATTTTATAATTAGGTTTGGGCTGGTTTGGAATTTCTTTTTATGAGAAAACATTTACGCTAAAAAGGAGCCTAAAAGCTCTTAGCCCTAAAGGAAAACTTATAGGCTCCACTTCTATCTCTACTTTTACTGCTTATGTAGTTTTTACTGAAGTTTATTACAATTTACTTATCATATTTTCTCGAATTTGGATTTCAACACGAATGAAATAGAATTGGGAAAAAAATCATAAGATTACTGTATGTGTAATCCTTAATGCCGATTTTCGTATTTAATTAAACGTTGAATTTATGAGTCACTCCAAATTATTGATTATTGGATATGTTTGGCCAGAACCAAAATCTTCTGCAGCTGGAAGCAGAATGATGCAACTCATAGATCTTTTTTTGAAAAGAAAATTTGAAGTCATTTATGCTTCACCTGCCAAATTTTCTGAAAATGCAGAAAACTTAGAAACTCTAGGAATTACTCAAAAACACATACAGGTCAATAATTCTGAATTTGATAACTATCTAAAGGAACTAAAACCCTCTCATGTGCTTTTTGATAGATTTATGATGGAAGAGCAGTTTAGTTGGAGAGTGACAGGAAATTGCCCTGATGCTGTACGCATTTTAGATACTGAAGATCTACATTTTTTAAGAAAAGCTAGACAAGAGGCTTATAGAGAAAACAAAGCCTTCAAAAAAGAGTATCTATATACTGATATGGCCAAGCGAGAAATCGCTTCCATATTGAGATCTGACCTTAGCCTAATTATATCTAAGCCTGAAATGGATTTATTAGTCAATCAATTTAAAGTGAGTAAACATCTATTGCTTTATCTTCCTTTTCTCTTAAAACCAATAAAAGAAACTCATATTCAAACCTTACCAAGCTTTAAAGAAAGGCAGCACTTCATTAGCATAGGCAACTTCCTCCATGCACCCAACTGGGATAAAACTTTATATTTAAAACAAGACATTTGGCCGCTCATCCGTCAAGAGCTTCCAGAAGCAGAACTACACATTTATGGAGCTTATACATCCCAAAAAGTAGAGCAACTTCATAATCCAAAACAAAATTTTTTTGTGAAAGGAAGAGCTGAAAATGCTGTAGAGACCATTCAAAATGCAAGAGTTCTTTTAGGGCCATTAAGGTTTGGTGCAGGACTCAAAGGCAAGTTTATAGATGCTATGATAGCGGGGACGCCTTCCATAACAACAACCATTGGCGCTGAAGGCATTTGTG
The DNA here is from genome assembly GCA_003565575.1 of Psychroflexus sp. Classification (GTDB taxonomy): domain Bacteria; phylum Bacteroidota; class Bacteroidia; order Flavobacteriales; family Flavobacteriaceae; genus Psychroflexus. Next base: position 7,265 of record PXBV01000074.1, read on the forward strand.
GTGATCTCCCATGGAATGGTGAAATAGCTAACACCGCCGAGGAGATAGCCAATCAGGCGATTTTGCTCTACCAGATGCCTAAGCGTTGGAAGGTTGCTCAAACCAATGGTTTCACTATAATAAATAAGCGCTTCCAAAGAAAAACCTTTGCC
>PXBV01000261.1 GCA_003565575.1 Psychroflexus sp.
AAGTTTCAGCCTACAGAAGATCAAGAGTCGATACAAGAAGGTATCAAAGGCTGGTATAGAGCTATAGATGCCTTACAATATTGGAGTAATTCACAATCTAAATAAGTATGACACCATTTATTGCAGAATTTTTAGGAACGGCTTTACTTATTTTATTAGGAGGGGGAGTTGTTGCTAGTAGTGTACTTAAAGATACAAAAAGTAACGGCTCTGGCTGGATGGTTATCACCACAGGATGGGCCATGGCAGTTTTTATTGGTGTTTTTGTTGCTGCACCCTACAGTGGCGCTCACATCAATCCAGCTGTTACCTTAGCTTTGGCAATAGAAGGCAGCTTTCCATGGAAAGAAGTTCCTGTATATATGCTTGCTCAAGTCATTGGCGCCATGCTAGGTTCAGGAACTGTTTATATGCTTTTCAAAGATCATTTTGATGCGACCGATAATCCAGAAGGCAAAAGGGCCATATTTTGTACGGACCCTGCCATAGCCAATAGATTTCGAAATTTACTAAGTGAAATTATCGGAACTTTTGTACTCATCATCGCTGTTTTTTATATCGCAGGTGCAGAATTGCAAAGTGAAGAAGGTGTTCCTATAGGATTGGGTGCTGTTGGTGCTATTCCTATTGCATTTGTGGTATGGAGTATTGGTTTATCTCTCGGCGGATTAACGGGTTATGCCATTAACCCTGCACGTGATTTAGGCCCAAGAATCATGCATTTTATGCTTCCTATAAAAGGAAAAATGCATAGCAATTGGTCTTACAGTTGGATTCCTATTGTTGGTCCGTTTATAGGCGCATCATTGGCCACTTTTCTTTATTTAATTCTTAATTAAAAAATAATCATTATCAGTTATTCAAACAGCATATTCAGTCTGATTGGTATCTTATGCACATTTGTTTCGGTTTATGCGCAAGAAGAAGACCAATCAATTTCAGAAAAAGATTTGCATTCTGAGGATAGTTTAAATAAAAAGGAAACTTCCTATAAACCATTTGAATTTAGTCTTACCGTAAAAAACATGCATTTATGGAGAGGCTATCGGGTGACAGATGAAGCTATGACCGCAGCAAACGTGTACTACACTTCCAAAAATGGTAAATTTGAAGCAGGTCTATGGGGCGGTGTTGGTCTTGGAGGAAACTACACCGAGTTTGATTACTACATTTCCTACACTCATAAGAACTGGACCTTTACCATTTGGGATATCAATAATTACACAGATTTTCCTGATGCTCAAATTTTCAATTATGACCGAGCCGAAACTTCACACTTCATAGATGTTTCTGTGACTTATGCTTTTGAGAATTTCCCGCTAAAAACCTCTTGGAGCACCATCGTTCAAGGGCGAGATACGTATGTAACCTCAAGTGGTGATTTACGAAATGCCTTCACCAATTATGTAGAAGCTTCTTATGTAGTTGCCAGCGGAAAAGATTGGAACCTCGGCTTGTATGTAGGTGCTGCCTTTTCTTTTGAAAGCGAAACTCATTTTTATGGAAATCGTCCTGGCTTTAATAATTTTGGTGCTGTGTATTCAAAAACTTTGAAGGTTTATGATGGGTATTCTATTCCAGTTTCTGCCACAGCCATGTGGAATAGTCTACAAGACTATGGTGCATTGGAGGTAGCCATAAATTTCTTTTAGAAGATAAACGCTTGACTTTTATTGATCTTCTAAATTTATTTAAAGAAGTTTTTTCTAGATAGTATAAATTTGCTTCGTACACATAGAAACGAAGAACCCTACTTAATAAAGCACCAAATGACAATTTAAAGGCTATAATGTAATTTTTTCTTACCAAATTTTACACAAAATACTTATATTTAACAACTCATTTTAATAAAGCATTATGTATTATAAAAAACACAAGTCTGGGTTGTCTAGGCGTAAATTTCTAAAAAATATAAGTGTGGCTACAGCTGGGGTTTCCATTGTACCAAGTCATGTTATTTCCGGTTTAGGCTATACGGCTCCAAGCGACAAACTCAATATAGCTGGAATTGGTGTTGGTGGCATGGGTCGTGGTAACTTAAGAAACATGAATTCTCAAAATATTGTTGCCTTAGCAGATGTTGATTGGAGCTATGCTAAACGATGTTTTGATGATTATCCAAAAGCAAAAAGATACAAGGACTATAGAGTTATGCTGGATGAAATGGATAAAGATATTGATGCGGTTATGATCAGTACACCAGACCACACTCATTATGTCAGCGCCAGAGATGCAATGCAAGCAGGTAAGCACGTTTACCTTCAAAAACCGCTTACGCACTCGGTATATGAATCTAGAAAACTAACTGAGCTTGCAGAACAAAGCAGTGTGGCCACTCAAATGGGAAACCAGGGCAACTCATCTGACGATATGCGTAAAGTATGTGAGTGGATTTGGAATGGAGAAATAGGAGAAGTCACTAAAGTAGATGCATGGACAGATAGACCCATCTGGCCTCAAGGCTTGGAGCGACCAACAGAAAAACATGCAGTGCCAGACACCTTGGATTGGGATTTATTTTTAGGCCCGGCAGCAGAACGCCCTTACCATCCATCCTACACCCCATGGAATTGGCGAGCTTGGTGGGATTTTGGAACAGGAGCCTTGGGTGACATGGCATGTCATATCATGGATCCGGTTTACAAAGCTTTAGAGTTAGGTGCGCCTTATGCCTTTGAAGCGAGTTCTACACAAGTCAATACAGAGAGTGCCCCAGCGGCAGAAAAAGTAACTTATTATTTTGGGAAACGACCTAAAAAAGGCAATATAAACATGCCGGCCGTAGAATTTACGTGGTACGATGGTGGACTAAAGCCAGATCGACCAGAGGGCTTAAAACCAGGAATGTATCCTGGTGACCAAAGAGGTTGGGGAGGTGCTATATTTTATGGCACCAAAGGTACCTTAATTTGCGGCACCTACGCTATGGATCCATTTATTATTGGTAGAGAAGATAACCCACCACCAACAACTGGAGAACTAAGAAGAATTCCTGATGCCTTAAATGGAGGACACGAAATGGATTGGGTAAGAGCTGCTAAGGAAGATAAAGCCAACAGAGTTGAGGCTAGTTCAAATTTCAGTTATGCTGGTCCTTTAAATGAAGTTGTTGTTGCTGGAAACCTTGCTGTAAGATTGCAAGATTTAAGAAGAAAACTAGAATGGGATGCAGAAAAAATGGAAATCACAAACATTGGAGACAATGAAGAGATAAGAGTTGTAAGCTCTGACAGCTTCACGGTTGTAGATGGTGATCCCAAATTTGATACACAATATGAAACCATCAATGCTAAAAACGCTGCCCAAGAATATGTAAAGCGAACGTATAGAGAAGGCTGGTCTTACTAATCAAACTTATAAACCTTAGAAACATTTAAAAAATTAATTCATCAACAAAAACTAAGAAAACAATGAAAAGAACATTTTGTACAATTTCGATCATCGCATTAATGGTTTCAAGTTGTGGCGATGCTAAAAAAAAGGAGGATGCAAAAGATAGCGAGAGTAAGGAGAAAGAAAATATAGAAGTTTCTGAAGCTTCAACTCCAAATACGCTTACTGCAGAAGAAAAAGAAGATGGCTGGAAATTACTCTTTGACGGAGAAACCAGTGAAAATTGGAGAGGTTATAATACCGATGAATTTCCATCAGATTGGAAAATTCAAGAAGGCACCATCCATATGTCTGGATCTGGACGAGGTGAGGCTGGTTCTGAAAACGGAGGTGATATTTTATACGGTGAAACCTTTGATAATTTTCATCTAAAGTTGGAGTGGAAAATTTCTGAAGGCGGGAATTCTGGGATATTTTACCTCGGCCAAGAATCTGATGATTACGACTACATTTGGAAAACTGCACCAGAAATGCAAGTCTTAGACAATGACAAGCATCCTGATGCCATGCTTGGTACTGATGGTAATAGACAGGCTGGGTCTCTTTATGACTTATACCCTGCAAATCCTCAAAATGCAAGAGAAGTTGGCCAATGGAATGAGGTTGAAATCATTGTGTATAAAGGCACTGTAGTGCACAAACAGAATGGCGAAACGGTGGTAGAATATCATTTATGGACTCCACAGTGGAAAGAAGATGTTGCCAACAGCAAATTTCCAAGCCTAAACGAAAACTGGGCAGATGTTGCTAAAGAAGGCTATATTGGTTTACAAGATCATGGCGATGATGTCTGGTTTAGAAATATAAAAATCAAAAGATTATAAGCTGTAGCTTTCTACGATATAAAAGTTTATTCAAATTATCATCAAAATCCCGATTCAATTTAGAATCGGGATTTTTCTTGTTATTCTCCCTCCAAAAAGTGTGCGCCACTAATCAAAGATATCTTCGGGAACAACCAATTGATTTAATTGCTGTTTCAATTCATCAGATAATAATGTTAAGCCGTATTGATAAGAAGCGTTCATCCAACCAAAACCTTCTGGAGTGATGTAATCAAACTCGGTTCCTACGTTTCCATACTCCGCATATACTTTGTGGGTTCGGTTCACCACATCGTACTTCTCTGGTATGGTTCCGTTGTAATCTACGGCGTTTTTGGTAATCATCCACAGCCATCTGTAAGCTAGTTCTTCTGCTTCAGCATTATAACCATAATTGAGTAATCCTTTCCAAATCAGCATTTGATGGGGTGCCCAACCATTGGGATAGTCCCATTGTCTTGCTACCTCGCTTGTGGCAAATTGTTCTACCGAAGCTTTTGAGGACGATAAAATACCACCTTCTGCTTTCAAGGATTGAAGCAATTTGTCTTTCAATTTATCAGCTTGTTCAGGAGAAGCTAAGTTTGACCACAAAGTATAAAAATTGGTAGCAGAATCGTAAATAAGCGGTTTTTGCGTTTTAAAATTATAATCATAATACGAGCCTTCTTCTTCATTCCATAAAAATTGATTGACAAGCAATTTACGTTCATCAGCGATTTGCATCCAGTAGTTTTCGTTAAGATTTTGGTCTTCAAACAAAAATGAATCGTCAAAATAGGTTTTGATAAGGTATGCAAAATCTGTTTCATATTTATAAAGCAAGGCATTGAGGGCTACAGGATTTAAGTCTGCACACCTGCCATCGAGTCGCCAAGTAGTGTCGTGGCCACTTTCGCGCAAGCTTCTATCGTGTAAAAAGTATTCATCTACGGCTTCATCTTCAATAGCACCCGTTTGATACCCTTCTATAAATTCATCTAAAGGCATTTGGTATTGCGAGGCTACCGTTTCTAAATACGCATCAAAATGTCCTTCTTCGGTTTCTGGCGGAATGCCAATTCCTTCAGCAAAATACCTATTCAAGCCGGTTGCAGTTAGCTTTTTTCCTTGCTTCATCCATACATTAAAGTATTCATCTAAAGCTGCATTAAGCATTTGGGTTAGCCAGTCTTCATTTAGCCCTTCTGCACTTTCGTAGGTTTCTCTAATAAACGAAGTTAAAAAAGGAGGTTGGCTTCGCGTTAAGTAGTAGCTTCTATTGGCATTTAATATCTTGCCATAATGCTTAATTTGGTAAGCGAAATTTTCAATCATGGCGATGGATAAATCTTGTCTTCCGTCTAAATTAAGTCCTACTCCTTCAAAATATGAATCCCACCCATACATTTCATTGAACCTTCCGCCAGGCACAACAAATGGAGTACCCTCGCCATTTGCTATTTGTAAACTTAAAATGCCTGGTTTATCGTTGATGGATTTCACATATTCAGGTGAAATGTCTTCTGGTAAAACAACAACTTCAAAACTTTCAAAATCACTTTCAATTGATTTAAAATAGCTTACACCTACAGAATCTGTAGATGGCACATACAGTCTTCTTGTTAAACCATCTGAAGCTTTGGTGTCGGTTAAGATGGTTTCTAGCCCAGATTGATCAACTCGGCGGGTAAGGTTATCCCAATACTTGGTTTTTATAAGTCGAGAAATTCGGTCGGCAGGTTGTTCTTTTATGCTTTTTAAAGAAATTTCCACATCAGTTTTACCTTCATTTTTGGCAGCAGCCAATTCTTGCAATAAATTGGATAAATGGTAGGTACCTTCAATGGTTACTACACTTCCATTTTTTGCTTTCAGCACAAAAGATTTTTGGGCTGTATCATCTTCAGTTATTTTTTTGTCCTTATCGGTGTCTTGTTCTGCTTCTAGTCGCTGTAAAGTTTGATTTACATCTACCACATAAAAATCTGCTGTTCCTTTATTATTTTGACATCCAATTGCAAATACTACAATTAGAACTAGGTAAATAATGTGGTAATTTTTCATAACTAATAATCTTTTATAGGTAAATAAACCTCTGTTTTCCACTTGGTGTCATCGCCGCCTTGCATAGGGTTGTTGTGAAATACTTCTATGGGGGTATTTTCTAAGTCTATTGAATTATTTTTAGCATAATTCTGTAAGGCATACCATGCACGGTCTGAGGACATATAGTTACCATAATAGGTAGCTTTTAATGCGTTTTTGCTATCGATTTGTTTGTATTTTATGAGAGGATCTTCGGGTAGTGAATCTTTCATAATAATAGGAAAGCAAAAGTTATAATGAATGCTGTCCTTTTCCATCTCCCAATTAGATACTTCTACCATGGGATTTCCATTTGTTTCAATACCATGCTTTAAAATAAAATCTGATATGAGGTTATAATGTAGCATCATGCCCTTGGCCTTTTGAGGTTGTATACCTTTTAATGGTACGTAAGCACAAAACACCGACGGGGAGGCAGTCTGTTCATCAATAACCACCTCATGGTCTTCTAAATGTTCATTTAATATTTCAAGTAAAGCTGTGACTTTTTCTATGGAAGTTTTCTTTATTTTTTCCTTTTGAAAAACATTTGATAATCTAGCTAACAGATTATTCTGAGCACTATCGATAACCTCTACTCTCACTTTGGTTAAAGAATCACTTTTTTGAGTTAATTCCCAATTATAAAAATAAGTAGTGTTTTTTGTTTTTATACGTTGCTTAATCAAGTTGATTGAAGGACTTTCTACCACATCGGCACCTTTTAAATTGATGGACCATACTTTTATAGTTTGGTTGATGACGCCAGGGAGTGTTTTAGATTGAAATTGAATAGCATAATGATAGGGTTTAAAAGCTACCCAAGCAAGGCTAGCTAAAAGTATTATGAAGACCCCCGCAAGCGTATATCTAATTTTCTTATTCATGGGTCATTTCTAAATTTTCAATAACAAATTTACCTACATTTTCTCCTTGCGTTTTACCTACTTCAATTGCAGAACGGTAGTGAATACCACCATATAGTCTACTGATAGTAGCTTCTGCTGCTGCCTCCTTAAACGAGGTATAACTTCGTACAGGGAGCCCATATTTAATTTCGGTATCGTCATCATAAGCAAAGTCTTCTCCAAAAATTGCGGTTAAGCATTCCGCAGCAGCATTAGAAA
>PXBV01000011.1 GCA_003565575.1 Psychroflexus sp.
AAACATCAGAATTGGCCATAGATTTATCCACAGAATTCGGTCTTCAAAATTATTTAGTAAATTACCTAAAGTTAAATAAAGCCAAGGCCGCTTTTGGAGGTTATCTAGAAAAACGAAGTCTATACGACAGGAGCTCGTATTTTGGGGATAGTTCCTATTCACATAAAAGAAATATACACCTAGGCTTAGATGTTTGGGCGCCAGAAGGAACACCTGTTTATAGCCCGTTGCCTGGTAAAATTCACAGCCAACAAGATAATTTAAATTACGGTGACTATGGGCCCACCATTATTTTAGAACATCAATTAGAAAAGCAAGTTTTTTATACTCTTTATGGTCATTTGTCTAGAGAATCTTTACATAGCTATAAAGTAGGAGAAGAGATTTTAAAAGACAATCCTTTGGCAGTATTAGGTTCTAATGAAGTGAATGGGAATTACGCACCTCATCTCCACTTTCAACTTATATTAGATATAGAAACTCACAGCGGTGATTATCCTGGTGTTACTTCAGAAGCCACTTTAAATTTTTATAAAAAGAACTGTCCAGACCCTAACCTTTTATTGAATTTTAGATCCTAATTTTAAAAATAGTATTCAATAAAGAAAGCTTTATTTCTTTCAAAACTTACTATGAGAAATTGTTTTAACATTAGTCTATGCCTTTACTTTTAGGTATATTTGCATACAAAATTTTGAACATTTGAAACTAAATATTAACAACGAAACATCTAGACTAAAGTCAGTTATTTTAGGTGTGGCTGAGTCTAATGGGAGGCAACCTAAAATTGAAGAGGCATACGACCCTAAATCTATAGAGCACATTAAAGCCGGAACTTATCCACAAGAAGAGGATATGATGAAGGAGATGGAGCAGGTCGCCGCTATTTTAAAAAAACATAACGTTGAAGTCTTAAGGCCGAAAGTAATTCAAGACTACAATCAGATTTTTTCCAGAGATATAGGTTTTGTAATAGAAGATAAGTTCATTCATGCCAATATATTGCCAGATAGGGAAAAGGAAATTAAGGCAGTTAGTTATGTTCTAGACCAAATAGCGCCAGACAAAAAAATCACACTCCCTGAAGATTGTCATGTAGAAGGCGGAGATGTCATGCCACATGGTGATTATATTTTGGTTGGAACTTATAGAGGTAAAGATTACGCCGATTTTATTACAGCTAGAACTAACGTACAAGCTGTGGAAGCCTTACAGCATTTATTTCCACATAAAATCGTAAAATCTTTTAATTTACGAAAATCCAATACAGACCCCAAGGCTAATGCATTGCACTTGGATTGCTGTTTTCAACCAGTGGGTAAAGACTATGCTATTATTCATAAAAATGGATTTTTGGAAGAAGAAGAATACCATTGGTTAGTCAACCTCTACGGAAAAGAAAATTGTTTTGAAATAACTGCACAGGAAATGTATGACATGAACAGTAATATATTTTCAATTGCTGAAGATGTGGTTATTTCTGATAAGCATTTTACACGACTAAATGCCTGGTTAACCTCCAAACAAATTCAAGTAGAAACTGTTAGCTATAGAGAAATAGCAAAGCAAGAAGGTTTATTGCGTTGTTCAACTCTTCCTTTAATTAGAGAATAAATTGAAATGAAACAAATTGCAGATACATTATTGATGGTACGTCCTGTCAATTTCCGAATGAATGAAGAGACTGCGGTTAATAACTACTTTCAAAAATCAACTGAGAACCATCAGTCTACTATCAATAAAAAAGCTCAAGCAGAGTTTGATGCTTTTGCAGATAAGCTGCAAGCTGTAGGTGTAACTACCATTGTTGTTGATGATATTGCAAGTCATGATACACCAGACTCAATTTTTCCTAATAACTGGGTGTCTTTTCATGAGAATGGAGATGTAGCGTTGTACCCAATGTTTGCTGTCAATAGAAGAAGAGAAAGGAGAGAAGATATATTTGAAACCCTAGAGGCTGAAGGCTATCTCATTAAAAACGTTGTTGATTATACTAACGCAGAACTAGAAAATATTTATCTAGAAGGAACAGGAAGCCTGATTTTAGATAGAGTGAATAAAAAAGCATATTGTGCATTATCACCGAGGGCAGATGAAGATTTAATCATTGAGTTTTGTGAAGATTTTGAATACACGCCTATTATTTTTTCAGCTTACCAAAGTCACAAAAACGAGAGATTGCCTATTTATCACACCAATGTAATGATGTGTGTTGCAGAAGAATTTGCAGTAATATGTTTGGATAGTATAGATGATAAAAAAGAAAAGAAACTAGTAGCTGAAAGCCTAACACAAGACGGGAAAGAAATTATAAGTATTTCTGAAGAGCAACTGCACCAATTTGCTGGGAATATGCTTCAAGTGCAAGGGAAGGATAAAAAGTATCTAGTGATGAGTCAATCAGCTCATTCTTCGTTGAAGCAACATCAAATTAAGGCTATTGAAAAGTATTGTGAGATTTTGAGTAGTGATTTAACTACTATAGAAACACACGGAGGTGGAAGCGCAAGATGTATGCTTGCTGAAGTTTTTATTCCGAGAGTAAGATTAAGCAAAAACTAATAGTTCAAAATGCAATCCATCTTATTTAGGTATAATGGGTTGCATTTTGAAATTTAATTTGCCTCTTCACTTATAAATTTGATGCGGTAAAGTCTAAGTTCGTCCTCATCGTAATCACCATCAAATTCATTGATAGCTTCATTAATACTATCAGATTTAGCTTCCAAAAAGTATTCGTGTATTTCTTCTTGTTGATCTTCATCCAGTATATCATCTAACCAATAATTGATATTTAGCTTAGTGCCACTATAAACAATAGCTTCCATTTCTTTGATGAAGTCTTTCATCTCAAAGCCTTTTCCTTGAGCTATATCTGTAAGTGGGAGTTTTCTATCAATATTTTGAATGATATAAAGTTTATTAGCACTATTAGCTCCTGTGCTTTTTACAACCAAATCGTCTGGTCTCAAAATATCATTTTCTTCCACATAGTCCTTTATAAGAGCAATAAAATCTTTACCAAACTTTTTAGCTTTACCTTCGCCAACTCCGTGAATATTTATCAATTCTTCTTTTGTAATTGGGTATTTCAGTGCCATATCTTCAAGAGAAGGATCTTGAAATACCACAAAAGGTGGTACTTCTTTTCGTTTGGCAATTTTCTTTCTCAAATCTTTAAGCATCTTTAATAACTTATCATCCGTGCCTCCTGAAGTTTGAGCAGAAGAGGATTTTGAAGATATATTACTAAAATCATTATCCTCTGTCATCATAAATGAGGTAGGCTTTTCTAAAAAAGCTTCTCCTTTAGGGAGTAGTTTCACAACGCCATAAGATTCAAGTTCTTTTTTAAGAAGACCAGCTATGATGACTTGTCTGAGTAGGGCTGTCCAATAGCTACTTGGTTTGTCTTTACCAGATCCAAAAATTGGAAGATTTTCAACTTTATTGGATTTGATTAAAACGTTAGATTTACCCGCAAGGCAATGCACAATTTCTTTAGATTTAAAAAGTTGACCAGTTTCCTTTACGGTTTTCAAGACGAGGAAAACATCTTCTTTGGCCTCTTTTTTGGTTTTAGGGTAACGAACATTGTCGTCCATATCTCCACCTTCACCAGTTTCAGTGTCAAATTCTTCACCGAAGTAATGTAAAATATATTTTCTTCTAGAAATTGAACTTTCAGCAAAAGCAACGACATCTTGCAATAAAGCGTGGCCTATTTCTTGCTCAGCAATAGGTTTTCCGCTCATGAATTTTTCTAGCTTTTCTATATCTTTATGGTTGTAGTAAGCAATGCAATGTCCTTCTCCACCATCTCTTCCAGCTCTTCCCGTTTCTTGATAGTAGCTTTCTATGCTTTTGGGGATGTCGTTATGAATCACAAAGCGAACATCTGGCTTGTCTATACCCATCCCAAAAGCAATAGTTGCAACAACTACATCTATATCTTCCATTAAGAACATATCTTGATGCTTGCTCCTTGTTTTGGCGTCCAGGCCTGCGTGATAGGGTACAGCCTTTATGCCATTTACTTGGAGTGTTTGGGAGAGCTGTTCAACTCGTTTTCTGCTTAAGCAGTAAATAATACCACTTTTACCAGAATTCTTTTTTATAAATTTTATGATGTCAGAATCTACATCATCCGTTTTTGGTCTTATCTCGTAGTATAAATTAGGTCTATTAAATGAAGCCTTAAAGGTAGTAGCATTAGGAATTCTAAGATTTTTTAAAATATCTTCCTGTACTTTTGGGGTTGCTGTAGCTGTGAGGCCAATTATAGGAATATTGTTACCAATACGCTCAATTATATTTTTTAGATTTCTGTATTCAGGTCTAAAGTCATGCCCCCATTCAGAAATGCAATGAGCTTCATCAATCGCTAAAAAAGAAATATTTTCTTCTCTCAGGAAGTCTATATATTCCGTTTTAGTTAGAGACTCTGGAGCTACATAGAGCAATTTAGTAATGCCATTAGAAATATCTTCTTTCACCTGTTTTACTTGGGTTTTATTGAGAGAAGAATTAAGAACGTGGGCTACACCTTCATGCTCTGATATATTGCGAATAGCATCAACTTGATTTTTCATCAAAGCTATAAGAGGAGATACTACAATGGCGGTTCCTTCCTTAATAAGTGCTGGAAGTTGGTAACATAAGGATTTTCCTCCTCCAGTTGGCATAATCACGAACGTGTCTTGGTTGGATAGAATACTTTTTATAACATTTTCTTGAAGTCCCTTGAACTCACTAAAACCAAAGTATTTCTTTAATTCTTGATGTAAATTGATTTCTTCCAATTGAATTATTACTATTTAGTTTTATTTACCTTTGCAAAATTAAATATACACAAACTTTAAACGTGTACAATAGTAAAATATACTAAATTATGGAAGATGTAGCAATACAATCTTATGCTAAAGAAATTATCAGTATAGAATCCAAGGCAATACAAAACCTAGAACGTTTAGTAGACCACTCTTTTTCAGACGCTGTAAACGCTATTTATAAATCTAAAGGCAGAGTTATTGTAACTGGGGTTGGCAAAAGTGCTATTATTGCTACAAAAATTGTTGCAACTCTAAATTCCACAGGGACTCCCGCTGTTTTTATGCATGCTGCTGATGCCATACATGGAGATTTGGGCACCATACTTAGAGATGATATTGTTATATGTATTTCAAAAAGTGGAAACACGCCAGAGATAAAAGTTTTAGCTCCTTTGATAAAGAATTTTAAAAATACACTGATTGCCATTACTGGAAATAAAACGTCTTTCTTGGGACAACAAGCAGATTTTATTTTGAATTCTTTTGTAGATAAAGAGGCTTGTCCAAATAATCTAGCGCCCACTACAAGTACAACGGCACAGCTGGTTTTAGGCGATGCATTAGCGGTTTGTTTGCTCAAGTTAAGGGGCTTTTCTAGTGATGATTTTGCAAGATTTCATCCTGGTGGAGCTTTAGGTAAAACGCTTTATTTAAGAGTTAGGGATATCAGTTCTCAAAATATGAAACCACAAGTTAAATTAGAAACTCCAGTTAAAGATGTAATTGTAGAAATTTCTAAAAATATGCTTGGAGTAACAGCGGTGATTGATAAGGAAGAAGTTGTTGGCATTATTACAGATGGAGACCTAAGGAGAATGTTAAGCTCTACAGATGATTTTACTCAACTAAAAGCCAAAGATATTATGTCTAAAAACCCTAAAACCATTTCTAATTCTGCAATGGCAATAGACGCTTTAGAACTCATAGAAAAAAATGGTATCACTCAACTTATTGCCGTAGATTCTGGTAAATATGTAGGGGTGGTTCATCTCCATAATTTGGTTAAAGAAGGGATAATTTAGCATGGCAAAATCGAAAACTAAAAAGAATCCAGATGAGATGTCATTTTTAGATCATCTTGAAGATTTAAGATGGCACCTTTTAAGAGCTACCTTATCTATTCTAATAGCTGGAGCGATTGCTTTTGGGTTAAAATCGTTCATCTTTGACGTTATTATTTTTGGACCGAAGCAGGCTGATTTTTATACCTATAAAATATTGTGTACCATTTCTGAATATTTTGGGCTTGAAGATAGTTTTTGTTTTAACGAACTTCCTTTTAGAATACAAAGTAGGACCATGGCAGGCCAATTTAGTGCTCATATTTGGACGTCCATTACGGCTGGATTTATCATAGCCTTCCCTTACGTCATCTATCAGTTTTGGGCATTTATAGCTCCAGGACTAGAGTCATCAGAAAGGAAAACGGCAAGAGGATTTATTTTTGTAACTTCCTTTTTGTTCTTCTTAGGTGTATTGTTTGGCTATTATGTCATAACGCCTTTATCCATCAACTTTTTAGGAAGCTATACAGTAAGTTTAGAGGTTTTTAATGATTTTGATTTGAGCAGCTATATAGGTTTGGTGAGAGCTTCAGTGTTGGCTAGCGGACTTATATTTGAACTTCCCGTTATCATTTATTTTCTAACCAAAATCGGTTTAGTTACTCCAGAATTTTTAAAGAAAAACAGAAAATACTCATTGGTATTTATCTTAATTATTTCAGCATTAATCACACCCCCAGACATTGCAAGTCAAGTGATAGTGGCTATCCCTGTTTTGGTTTTATATGAAATAAGTATTTTTATTTCAAAACTCGTTTTAAGAAAACAAAGAAAAAAAGAAAAGCAAAAATCTAATACATAACTATGATAGACTTAGTAGATGAATTCGAGGCTTATAGAGCCAAGATGAATGGTAAAATCTTAAGTGAAAACAATAAAGTTTTAAAACGTATATTTAACCTAGATACAAATTCCTTTACAGAAGGAGCTTTGGATGTCAAAACTAAAGAGCTTCTAGGCTTGGTATCTTCACTCGTTTTAAGATGTGACGATTGTGTAAAATATCACCTGGAATCTTCTTACAAAGAAGGTATTAATAGAGACCAAGTTGTGGAAGCGCTAAGTATTGGGACGTTAGTAGGAGGTACCATTGTTATACCTCACTTAAGAAGAGCATTTGAATACTGGGAAGCTCTAGAGCAGAAATTTGGCAAAACAACATAGTAAATAATAGAATATGAAACCCTTATATCCGCTTATTGTAAGACTGTTTGCATACGCTGGCTTTATGTTTTTAATCTCTTTTGCAATACAGTTTGATTTTGCAGCTGGTCAAGTAAAAGAAGATTCTTATACTGAAGTTTTACAAGAAGTACTCCTGTTCATTGCTTCAATCTTATTAATTGTAGCTAGTTCAAAATCAGAAAACTATAAACTTTTCTTTCTTGGCTTAGCTGGGTTTTTGGGTGTGCATTTTGTAAGAGAATTTGACTTTTGGTTAAACACACAACTTTTTGATAAGGCTTGGCAAG
>PXBV01000273.1 GCA_003565575.1 Psychroflexus sp.
CGTTTTACATAAGAGTCAAGAACTTGACGTCTAGCGCCTGGTCTTGCGCCACTAATGGCATCACATACTTGAACTATGGGCGATAATAAAGAGGTCATTTCTACTTCATCGTGGTGAGCTCCAATAGCGTTACATACTTCTGGTTTTTCTCCAAACTTTTCTGCCCATTGCATTCCTAATATAGCATGTGGAAGTTCAGTTTCAGTTTCTGGAACTTTCCCAATATCATGAAGTAAACCTGCGCGCTTGGCTAATTTTGGATTAAGTCCGAGTTCAGAAGCCATAATACCACAAAGGTTGGCCACTTCTCTAGAGTGTTGAAGGAGGTTTTGACCATAAGAAGATCTGTATTTCATTCTACCAACCATCTTGACAAGTTCTGGATGTAAGCCGTGGATGCCAAGATCAATTATGGTACGTTTTCCTATATCTATAATTTCTTCATCAATAGATTTCCGCGTTTTTTTAACCACTTCTTCAATTCTGGCTGGATGAATTCTGCCATCAGTGACCAGTTTGTGTAAAGATAATCTAGCTACTTCTCTGCGGATAGAGTCAAAGCAAGATAATATGATGGCTTCTGGGGTATCATCTACAATGATTTCCACACCCGTAGCAGATTCTATAGCTCTAATGTTTCTCCCTTCTCTACCTATAATTCTTCCCTTTACATCATCGCTTTCAAGATTGAAAACAGATACGCAATTGTCTATGGCTTCTTCTGTTCCAACTCTTTGTATAGTGTTGATGATTATTTTTTTGGCTTCCTGTTGGGCAGTAAGTTTGGCTTCTTCTACAGTATCTTGAATCATCTGCATGGCTTCCGCTTTGGCAGTTTCTTTAAGAGATTCCATGAGTTGAGCTTTAGCGTCTTCTGCGCTGAGTCCACTCATGACTTCAAGTTGATTGATTTTTCGTTGTAGTATTTTGTCAATTTCTTCTTGTCTTTTCTCCAAATACTCATTTCTGTAAGAATAATCTTTCAGTTTTTCTTCAAGCTCTGCATTAAGCTTTTTGTTTTTGGAGAGTTCATTAGAAATTTGAGACTCTTTGTCTTTGGTGCGCTTTTCAGCCTCATTCATTTTTTGATCTCTGGACAAGATGACTTTTTCATGCTCAGATTTCAGCTCAATAAATTTTTCTTTTGCTTGAAGGATTTTGTCTTTCTTGATGCTCTCACCTTCTTTTTCAGCTTCTTTAATTAGTTTTTTGGCTTCTTTTTCAGCACTTTTAAGTGTGCTTGTAGCGCTTTTTTTCTCTAAAGTTTTAGAAATAATAAAGCCTAAAACCAGTCCAGCTACAGCTGCTATAATAATAAATGTAATTTCCATAATTGTATATATAAAAAAAGCCTGCGTTAGTTTAGTTTTGTATAAAACTCCGTGTAAACAGGTTTAGGGATACTCAGCTGATCAAGGATCCGCTGCACCGAAGTGGCGGCTTGCTTTAGCAACTGAAACTCACCCTTTTTAATTAGTAAATGTTGAGTTTATCAAAAAGGTACAACTAACACAGGCAGTGTCGATTTATGTAATGAACGTTAGTTTAACTGAGATTTAAGCATTGCATCTAATTCTTCAAGTTTCAATTCTACTTGCTTCATTTCTGATGATGAGGATAAGTCTCTTTGTTCTAATTCTGCAGAAAATTGTAAAGCACTCATGGCTAAAACATCTTGCTTATCTCTTACTGCATAATCTTGTTCAAATTTTTTTATCACTTCATTAATTCGTTTAGCAGCTTTCCTAAGACCTTCTTCCTGTTCTGGTCTTATGGTTAGAGGATAAACTCGGTCTCCTATGGATAATTTTATTTTGAGTTTATCAGTAGCCATTTTATTCTGCTAATTGAACGATGCAACTATCAATTTCTTTAATTAAACTATTTATTTTGAGTTTTGTTTCTCTTTTGTACTCTGTACTGCCCAGCATTGCGTTAGCGGTTTTGAGCGTTTTGTTCTCATGTTGTAATCTTTCTAGCTTGGTGTTTAATTTTAAAATATATTCTGAATTTGATTCTAATTCTTTCTTTAATTCATCATATTCAGCTTGCAAGGTTTTATAATTTGAAATTAACCTTATCAAATTAGACTCTAAAGATTCAACACTGGATACTAACTTACTCATTTGCACTCTCACATTGCCTAAAAGCAAATTTAGCATCTATTAATGAATATGACAACCTACTTTCAATAAAATTCTAAATCAAATCTTGTTCTTTATACTTTTTTATCCCTCAACATCTTTTAGATTTGCTTTTAAAAAGATGACAGCGGAATTGGTTTTTTACATTATAATAGGTATTATCATTTTTAATTTCATTTTTGAAAGTGTTTTAGATTACTTAAATTTTACTCGTTTTGATGCTCCACTTCCTGCGGAAGTCAAAGGACTTTATGAGGAAGATGAGTACCAAAAATCTCAAGCTTACAAAAAAGATAAATTTAAATTTGGTGTGTTACAATCTGGCTTTTCTGTCGTGCTAATACTTGTTTTTTTAGGTATAAACGGCTTTAAAGTTTTAAATGATTTAGTTTATGATTTTGCAGATAATTCTATTGTGGCTTCTTTGATGTTTTTTGCTATACTATTTTTTGCAAGTTTTATTCTGAATTTACCT
Organism: Psychroflexus sp.; assembly: GCA_003565575.1. Lineage (GTDB taxonomy): Bacteria > Bacteroidota > Bacteroidia > Flavobacteriales > Flavobacteriaceae > Psychroflexus. Next base: position 2,620 of record PXBV01000273.1, read on the forward strand.
TTTAGTTATTACTTTACATTCACCATAGAAGAGGCTTATGGGTTTAACACCACTTCCAAATCTTTATTTTGGAAGGATCAATTGAAGTCTATAGCACTTACCTTAATCTTTGGAGGTGTTCTTTTAACAGCTATCTTGTTTTTTTATAATAACGCAGGTTCAGTTTTTTGGTGGTATACTTGGATTTTGATAAGCCTTGTCTCTGTAATTCTGAATATGTTTTATGCTAAGCTAATAGTTCCACTCTTTAACAAGCAGACACCGCTAGAAAAAGGGGAGCTTCGTTCAAAAATAGAAGCCTATGCCACTAGGATGGATTTTCAGCTCAATTCCATTTATATTATTGATGGGTCCAAACGCAGTAAAAAAGCAAATGCTTATTTTTCTGGATTAGGAAGAGAAAAGCGCGTTACTTTATATGATACACTTATAGAGGACTTGGAAGATGAAGAGATAGTGGCTGTTTTAGCTCATGAAGTAGGACATTATAAGAAAAATCATATTGTCATTAACCTTTTGATGACTACTCTTATATTAGGTTTTACATTGTGGCTTCTTTCCTTGTTTGTGAGTGAGCCTCTACTTTCTCAAGCGCTTGGTGTTGATCAGCCTAATTTTCACATTGGGCTAATTGCTTTTAGTTTTTTATATGCTCCTTTGTCTTTGATTAGTGGTGTTTTTACAAATGTCCTCTCTAGAACATTTGAATACCAAGCAGACCATTATGCAAAATCTACTTATGACGGCTATGGTTTAATATCTGCATTAAAAAAACTTTCCAAAAAAAGTCTGAGTAACTTAACACCTCACCCAGCTTATGTGTTCTTTCATTATTCTCATCCTCCTTTGGAAAAAAGAATCCATAATTTGAAAAAAAAATTGTAATTTCAATTTAATAAGAGAAAAAGAAGTATGGAGATTACAGATGCTTATTTGGAGCAAGAAAACAAAGAAATAGCCAAAGAATACAAAGAGCTTCTTAGGATAAGTTATAGAACGTTAAGCCTTAAAGATAAAAAGTTAATTCGGAAGGCATTTGAAACTGCCGTAGAAGCGCATAAAGACCAAAGGCGAAAGTCCGGAGAGGCCTACGTTTTTCACCCAATATCAGTTGCTAAAATTGTAGCTCATGAAATTGGACTTGATGCTACGTCTATAGTGGCTGCACTTTTACATGATGTAGTGGAAGATACAAGTTATTCCCTAGCAGACATTGAGCAAATGTTTGGGGAAGTTGTTGCAAGAATTGTAGATGGCCTTACCAAAATATCTAGTTTAAAGAAGGATGGCAACATTTCAATGCAGGCAGAAAACTTCAGAAAAATGCTGCTTACGCTTAATGATGATATTCGGGTTATTATTATCAAAATTGCAGATCGCCTTCATAATATGCAGACCATGGATTCCATGCGAGCAGATAAGCAAGTAAAAATAGCGAGTGAAACTCTTTACATTTACGCACCTCTTGCTCACAGGATAGGTCTTTATAATATTAAAACAGAATTAGAAGATCTTAGCTTAAAGTACACAGAGCCAGAAGTGTATAATGATATTTTAGCAAAGCTTCAAGACAGTAAAGAAGATCAAGATCAATACATCAAAGATTTTTCTCAAATCATTTCGGATGCTTTAACCAAGGAAGAGATCACATTTGAAGTGAAAGGCAGACCAAAGTCTATCTATTCCATTCGTAAAAAAATTGTCAACCAAAATATTTCCTTTGAAGAGATTTACGATAAGTTTGCTATACGTATTATCTATTCCTCCAAACCAGAAAATGAAAAATTCCTTGCTTGGAAGATCTATTCAATAGTTACAGATTATTTCAGGCCCAACCCCACGCGTTTAAGAGACTGGATTTCTTCACCTAAAACTACTGGTTACGAAGCTCTCCACATTACAGTGATGGGTCCTAAAGGAAAATGGGTAGAAGTGCAGATTAGAAGTGAACGCATGAATGAAATTGCAGAAAAAGGCTATGCGGCTCATTACAAATATAAACATGGCAATGAGCAACAAGATGAGCAAGGTCTAGATTTATGGCTTAACAGGCTTCAAGAAGCTCTAGAAAATAATGAAATGAATGCCGTTGATTTTGTGGAGCAATTTAAGCTCAATCTTTATTCTAAAGAAATTTTTGTGTTTACTCCAAATGGCGATTTAAAATCCTTACCAAAAGGAGCTACTGTTTTAGATTTTGCGTTTGCTATACACACCGATGTTGGATACCAAACTAGAGGGGCAAAAGTAAACGGAAAAATTGTAGCCTTAAGCCGAGTGCTCAAAAGTGGAGACCAAGTGGAAATTATTACATCTTCTACAGCCAAGCCAACCAAAAACTGGCTAGATTATGCAATAACTGCTAGGGCCAGGACAAAAATTAAATCAGCCCTTAAAGAAAAACGCAAACAAATTGCAGCAGATGGGAAAGAAATATTAAGACGAAAGTTAAAATCTCAACGCATCACTTTGAATGAAAGGAGCGTAAATGAAATGGTGGTTTTCTTCAAACTAAAAACTAGTCTTGACCTATTCTATAGAGTAGGAATAGGCAGTATAGACAACAAGCAAATAAAAGACTTTGCAACCTCCAGAAGCAATGCGCTTGTTTCTTTTATAAAAAATAAAATACGACGGACACCAGATAAAAACAATATCCCAGAAGCAGATGATGTTACCAATAATTATGACCAACTTGTGTTTGGTGACGATGAGCAGAAACTAGATTATAAACTTGCAGCCTGCTGTAATCCAATCCCTGGAGATGAAGTCTTTGGGTTTACTACCATAAAAGAAGGGATAAAAGTTCATAAAAAAGATTGCCCTAATGCTATTCAACTTCAAAGCAACTACGCGTATAGAATTTTAAGGGCAAAATGGATCGATTCTACTCAAGAGGAGTTTAGTGCTTCTATACAGCTCACAGGTATTGATGACATTGGGCTGGTAAGTATTATTACAAATGAAATTTCTGAAAATCTTCACGTTAATATTATAAGCATAGCCTTTTCAAGTAACGATGGTGTCTTTGAAGGAAAATTGGTGGTGAAGGTAAAAAATATTTCGATTTTGAATAAACTTATTGAAAGATTGAAAAAAATCGATGGGATTGATAAGGTTAAGCGTGAATAAAAGTATATTTTTGTAATTATGCTAAACGAAGACAATTTAAAAAACGATCTGGCTGTAGTTAAGAATGTATTTACTAAATTCTTAGAGAAAAACAGTCACCGCAAAACACCAGAGCGCTATGCTATACTCCAAGAAATTTATGAGAGTGATGAGCATTTCGATATAGAATCTCTGTACATTAAAATGAAGACAAAAAATTATAGAGTGAGCAGAGCTACGCTTTATAATACCATAGACTTACTTTTGGATTGTGGCTTGGTAAGGAAGCACCAATTTGGGAAAAACCAAGCGCAGTATGAGAAGTCCTATTTTGACAAACAACACGATCACGTCATACTTACAGACACAGGAGAAGTTATAGAATTTTGTGATCCTAGAATAGAATCCATCAAAAAAACCATAGAAGAAGTATTTGAAATCTCAATAGATAGACATTCACTTTACTTTTATGGAACTAAAAATCAACCAAAGACAGATTAACAAATGGCAGTAGATTTACTACTTGGACTCCAATGGGGAGATGAAGGCAAAGGAAAAATAGTAGATTACCTTACAAAAAACTACAACATTATAGCAAGATTTCAAGGCGGTCCTAATGCAGGACACACCCTAGAATTTGATGGTATAAAACATGTTTTACACACCATACCCTCAGGTATTTTTCATAAAGATGCTATTAATGTGGTAGGTAATGGAGTTGTGATAGACCCTGTTATTTTTCAAAAAGAAATTGAAGCTCTCTCTAAATTTAATCTTGATTTTAAAAAGTCTTTATTAATTTCGAGAAAGGCTCACCTTATTCTTCCTACCCATAGACTTTTAGATGCTGCTTCTGAAACTTCTAAAGGAAAGGCAAAAATAGGGTCTACTTTGAAAGGGATTGGACCTACATATATGGACAAAACCGGACGAAACGGCATTAGAGTTGGAGATCTAGAATTTGATAGCTGGAAAGAAAAATATAGACAGCTGGCTAATAAACATCAAGAATTGATAGAGTTCTACAATGTAGATGTGCAGTACAATTTGAAAGAACTTGAGCATGAGTTTTTTGAAGCTGTAGAAGCTATTAAAACTCTTCAATTTATTGACTCTGAGGAATATCTGCATCAAGCACAAGTAAAAAATCAAAGTATTTTAGCAGAGGGCGCACAAGGCTCTTTACTTGATATTGATTTTGGTACCTATCCTTTTGTAACGTCCTCCAACACTACTGCGGCCGGAGCTTGTACAGGATTAGGAATTGCTCCTAATAAAATTAAAAATGTGTTTGGAATCTTTAAAGCATACACTACTAGAGTAGGAAGCGGTCCATTTCCAACAGAATTATTTGATGAAGATGGTGCTAAAATGGCCAAAGTTGGTAACGAGTTTGGAGCTACAACAGGTAGGCCTAGACGCTGCGGTTGGTTAGATTTGGTGGCTTTGAAATATGCTGTTCAAGTCAATGGTGTTACAGAATTAATGATGATGAAGGGTGATGTACTTAGCGGTTTTAAGACTTTAAAAATTTGCGTTGCTTACCATTACAAAGGGCAGGAAATTGAACATTTGCCTTACAATATTGAGTCAGAA
>PXBV01000170.1 GCA_003565575.1 Psychroflexus sp.
TCAAAGCTACCTCCCTCCCCAAGGTCACAATTGATATCGATAGTCATAAAGTGTGTTTTGTATTGAAATGTAAGCTTATTCTTTTAAATTAAAAAAATCTTTAAGAGGGATTTTGGAATTTTACGGCGGCTTCACCCCTTACCTATCACTTCAAACTTACTTAACCATAAAAATAGCCTTGGTTTGGGCAAGGTTTGGGTTTTTGGTTTTTCCATTTATTTATCAAACACCCTATCCTTACCCAACATATCCTTAATTTTCTCTACATGTTGTTTTTGAATTATTTCGCTTTCCCCATTTTTAACAGACTCACTCAGTACTTTTACCACTCTTTTTTTATTAGTATATTCAACTGGTTCGTTATCTTTTATAATTAAATTCATAACTTCCAAAATTCTTTCCGATTTTAAAACGAACGTGCCTTTAGGTACAAAACTGATGTCTTTCAATTTACAATTTCCATAAAACACTACTAATGAATAAAAAGGCACATTTTCTTTGAGTTGCTTTTTCAACTCATTTATGTGTTTATTGTTTTGTAATATTGGATTATAGAAACGATATTTTTGTTTTCCGTAGGCTAATACTTGTGTCTATTTCGATTTGTAACCAGTTCCAAAAATCCAACCGCTATAGTCTTTTACTTCAATAACTAAAATCCTCACTTTTGTTGCTACCACTAAATCAATTTGAGAGAAATTTCTATCACCTTTTTTGATATATAAATCATGGAAAATTGCTTTTGGGTGTATCTTGTATTTTAAAAGTTTTAAAACTAAATCCTTTTCTGAATCAGTACCTCTGTATAATTGAGTAACACTTTCTAATAATTTTCTATTCTCTTTTCGTATTCTGTTTTTTCTAATGTTTTTATAAACAACAATAAAGACCTTTGTAACTATTACAATTGCTACAAATGAAATTAAATATTTAAAGACTACTGTTTCCATAGTTTCAATACTCCTTCTTCCCAGCAATCACCCCTCTAACTCCACCACGGGGATTCTCAACATCGTTTTTAAATCGTGGTATGATATGAATGTGGCAATGAAAAATGGTTTGTCCAGCTTCTTGATTTACATTAATTCCAATGTTGAATCCATTGGGATTATATTTTTTTTGTAATTCAGCTTTAACTAGATTCACCAAAAACCAACAAGCCGATTGTTCTTTAAAACTCAGTTCAAAATAGTTAGCAACTTTTCGTTTAGGAATCACTAAGGTGTGTCCTTTAGTTACAGGAAATTTATCTCGAAAAGCAAAACAACTAGCCAGTTCGCCTACTTGTTCTTTGGGCTCTAGTTTTTCAAAAAAAGGACTTACATCTGGTTTGTTTTGATTTAGGAAACAATAATGTTGGTATTCATAAATTTCTACATTTTCATTTTTAAAAACTGTTTTAAACGGAAGAACTACATTGGTTTGATAGGTCTTTACTTTATGTAAAAAATGGGTTCTAAAACCAGGGTTTTTAATATCACGTCTAACGCTAAAATAAGCTTTGCCACCAAATTTTAGCAGGTTGGAAACCTGATACAAAACTTTAGCTTGTTCTTGGTTTTGCAGCACATTTAAAACATAATGGCAAATGATAGTGTCAAACTTATTTTTCGGATATTCAGGTTGATAGTGCGGGTCGTATCCTGAAACATCAAAGCCTTTTGCTTTTAATTCTTCTACGTCTTTTCCAAAACCACAGCCAAAATCCAGAACCTTGCCTTCAATTAAATTTTCTTTTAGCAATATTCGTGTTGGAAAAGACATTTTTTCTCTTTCCTTGGCGGTGTAGTGGGAGTTAATGTTACGGTTAACCATTTTACCTATTCTAAAAATTCAAAACCATTATTGTGTGCTACTGTTATCAAGGGAACAATTACATCTTTATAGGTATCAAAGCTTATGTTTTGATTTTCCATAAATCTTGGAAACATAAATACATACTCTTCTTTAAAAGATTTTGGCATGGATTTACCAAATAGCTGTATAGCATCTTTTTGTATTGCATAAAAGCTTTGAAAGTGTTTATCTAAAAGTGGTAATTTATTGTTTTTTGAAGAGTTAAAATTAGCATTTATAGGCACTAAATTCCAAATCAAATCGTGAGTCACAAAGGAATATGGTACAAAGTGATCTAAATGGTAGTTATCGATTTCTAAAACTTCGTTGGTAAAAATGCACCTTGTATTTGGCTTTTGCTCTAAATAGACATTCCAGAATTGCTGCCGCTGTTTGGTAAGTGGGTTCCTTTTAGCTGGTTTAATCAGCTTGTTCAAAACGTTTGGTGTACTTGGGTTTCTAGCTTGAACAAATAAAGCTAAATTCCAATAAATAAAATCTTTGATGATTTTAGCATTAAGTTGAATGTAATCAAACCAATTGTTATTGATGCTAATTTCATTTTTGAATAAACGATACATCGCATTTTGAAAATCATTTTTGGATGCTTCATAAACACTTTTTTTTGAACCTTTAAACCATGGACTTAAAAATTTATGGGGTACATTTTTATCTAAATGAAACAACTTAGTTTCAGATGATTTTTGTTCACTAAGCATCAGCTTTTTGATGATTTTTTCCTTAGAATCGCTTAGTTGAATTAACGCACTTGTTTTAAAATCCTGAATTAATTCTTCAATTTTATCTTGGCTTCCAAAGGACAATCTGTAATATTCAATTGGATACCAGGCATTAGCTAGCATTCTAGCAAAAATGTCCTGTTTTTGAATTTGTTTTTTACCTTTTTCAACTTCTTCTACAATGCCTAAAAACCAGTAAAATTTATAGGTAGCCGAAGTGTAATTAAATACACTCGCTAAAGCAGAATTATTGATATTAGCCGAAAAGGGAAGTTGATTCATCTGTAAACTTTATCAGATTTAGATCCCCTAAAACTAACAAATACTTTTGACTTGTCCAGTCTTTGAGCTAAATTTTGGCGATGGACCTTTTAAAAGCTAAAAAAGCCCAAAGTCATAAACTTTAGGCTTTATCAATGGTTTTAAGTGGATTACTCGTCAATCCAGGTTTTGTACATTCTGTAGTTATGGGCTGTACGCTCAATCATAGCGGAATGCGCTTCAGTGGCGTCTGCTATACGTTTGGCAGGAATACCGGCGTAAATGCTATTAGCTTCCACATGCGTGCCTGCGGTTACGATAGCTCCAGCAGCAATAATACTGCCACTTTCTACAACGGCATGATCCATGACGATAGCGCCCATCCCTACCAAGACATTGTCTTGGAGGGTACAGCCGTGGACGATGGCATTATGGCCTATAGACACATTGTTTCCAAGTGTAGTTGCTGCCTTTTGGTAGGTACAATGAATCACCGCTCCATCTTGTATATTGCAGTGGTCGCCTATGTTGATGCGGTTCACGTCCCCACGAATCACGGCATTATACCATACGCTACACTCCTCACCCATCGATACATCTCCCACCACCGTGGCATTTTCAGCCAAAAAACAAGTCTCTGGAATGTGTGGACTTACGCCTTTTATGGATTGAATCAAGGCCATATTATTTGCTTAAATACATTTTACGTCGACCGTACAATTCATAAAACGTATCGTCTTTTAAACTGTCAATAAACAAGATGCTTTCGCCAGTACTTTTCATTTCTGGCCCTAGTTGCTTATTCACGTTATGAAATTTATCAAAAGAAAATACAGGCTGCTTGATGGCATAGCCTTCCAGCTGTGGATTAAAGTTAAAATCCTTGAGCTTGTTTTCTCCAAGCATAATTTTGGTAGCGTAATTCACATACGGTTCTTTGTAAGCCTTCGCGATAAAAGGCACAGTTCGGGACGCTCTAGGATTGGCTTCTATGATATACACATTGTCATCTTTGATGGCAAATTGCACGTTGAGCAAACCTACTGTATTTAAGGCTAGGGCAATTTTCCGGGTATGGTCTTTAATCTGCTCCAAAACTAAATCTCCGAGGTTGAATGGCGGTAAAAGCGCGTTGGAATCTCCAGAATGTATCCCGCAGGGCTCGATGTGCTCCATTATTCCTACGATATAAACATCTTCTCCATCACAAATGGCATCAGCTTCGGCTTCTATGGCGCCGTCAAGGTAGTGGTCAAGAAGGAGTTTGTTGTTAGGTATTTTTCTAAGCAAATCAACTACATGGGCTTCCAATTCTTTTTCATTGATGACAATTTTCATACCCTGACCACCCAGCACATAAGAAGGTCTTACCAAAATTGGGAAGTCTAGTTTTTTGGCTAGTGCCAAAGCTTCATCAGCGGTTTCTGCTACACCAAACTCTGGATAAGGAATATCATTGGCTTGCAACAATTTAGAGAAACTTCCTCTATCTTCGGCAAGGTCTAGAGATTCATAACTCGTTCCTAATATTTTGATCCCGTATCGACTTAGCTTTTCGGCCAGTTTAAGAGCGGTTTGTCCACCAAGTTGAACTATGACACCTTCGGGGTTTTCGTGTTTGATAATATCGTAGATGTGTTCCCAAAATACGGGCTCAAAATACAATTTATCAGCCGTATCAAAATCGGTAGAAACCGTTTCTGGATTACAGTTAATCATGATGGTTTCATAACCGCATTCTGCGGCAGCCATGACGCCGTGCACACAGCAGTAGTCAAATTCAATTCCCTGTCCTATTCGGTTGGGTCCTGAGCCTAAAACGATTATTTTTTTCTTATCAGTTACCAGGCTTTCATTGGTATTCATTAGGGTATTGTCACTATTATGGACATCGGCTTCAAAAGTGGAGTAGTAATATGGTGTATGCGCTTCAAACTCGGCAGCACAGGTATCTACTAATTTGTAAATTCTGTTGACGTTCAAGTCTTCCCTTTTGGCATAGACTTCACTTTCCAAACATTTAAGCATGTGGGCAATCTGTCTATCTGCAAAGCCCTTTTGCTTAGCTTCCAGCATCAATTCTTTGGTAATACTGTCTATGGTGTAGGTTGAAATTTCTTTTTCTAAATGGTAAAGCTCTTCATATTGCTTTAAAAACCACATGTCGATTTTAGTGATTTCATGGATTCGACTTAAAGGAATTCCCATCTGGATAGCATCGTAAATCACGAAAACTCTGTCCCAACTGGCGTGAGTAAGTTTACTAATGATTTGGTTATAGTCTTTATAGCTTTTTCCATCGGCACCCAATCCGTTTCTTTTGATTTCAAGAGATTGAGTAGCTTTGTGTAAAGCCTCTTGAAACGAACGGCCAATGCCCATCACCTCCCCTACAGATTTCATCTGAAGACCTAAGGTGCGATCTGAACCCTCAAATTTGTCAAAATTCCATCGTGGAATTTTCACGATCACATAATCTAAAGTCGGCTCAAAAAAGGCGGAAGTCGTTTGTGTAATTTGGTTTTGAAGTTCATCTAAATTAAAGCCAATAGCAAGCTTGGAAGCAATTTTAGCGATGGGATAACCCGTAGCTTTGGAAGCCAATGCAGAAGACCTTGACACTCTAGGGTTAATTTCTATAGCAACAATATCTTCCCTTTCATCTGGACTGACTGCAAACTGCACATTACAACCCCCAGCAAAATCGCCGATATTTCTCATCATTTTGATGGCCATATCTCTCATTTTCTGATAGGTTTTATCACTGAGAGTCATAGCTGGAGCAACGGTAATGGAATCTCCTGTATGAATGCCCATCGGATCCATATTTTCAATACTACAAATGATAGTAACATTGTCATTTCGGTCTCGTAGTAGCTCCAATTCGTATTCCTTCCAACCCAGAAGCGCTTTGTCTATAATGACTTCGTGAATAGGTGAGGCTTCGAGTCCGCGTGTTAATAGTTCTTCAAACTGATCTTCTGAATAAACAATAGATGCACCGCTACCTCCAAGGGTAAAAGAAGCTCTAATGACCAGAGGAAAGCCGAAGTCTTGAGCCACTTCCTTACCTTTTAAGAAAGACGTTACTGTTTTGGAAGGCGCCACGCCCACTCCAATATCTTGCATTAATTTTCTAAACTTCTCTCTATCTTCTGTGATATTGATGGCGTCTATATCTACGCCTATAATTTTGACTCCAAAATCTTCCCAAATACCTTTATCATCTGCTTCTATACAGAGGTTAAGGGCAGTCTGTCCTCCCATGGTTGGAAGAACCGCATCTATATCTGGATGCGCTTTTAGGATATCTATAATGGATTTAGTAGTGAGTGGTTTTAAGTAGACATGATCTGCCATGGAGGGATCTGTCATTATGGTTGCAGGGTTGCTATTGATCAAAATGGTTTTGATTCCTTCTTCTCTTAAAGACCTTAAGGATTGAGAACCTGCATAATCAAACTCACAAGCCTGACCTATTACAATGGGGCCAGAACCTATAATGAGCATAGATTTTATGGATTTGTCTTGAGGCATGTTGTACTGGTTTTAATATGGAAATATAAGGCATAAAAAAAGGCGTTGCAACTAGCAACACCTTTATATTTTGAAATTAATCAATCATATTATCGCTTTCTTAAACTCAACTCTGAAGAGACACTCAATTTTTTTCTACCTTTGGCTCTTCTGCTCTTAAGAACTTTACGACCATTTACCGACGACATTCTCTCTCTAAAACCGTGTTTGTTCTTTCTTTTTCTATTAGAAGGTTGAAAAGTTCTTTTCATTTTTTATGACTTTAAAAGTATTATCTATTTTTTTAAAAACTTCGTGCAAATATACAATTCATTTTTTGTTATACAAGTTGTGAAGTAAAGTTTTTTTCAATTGTTTTTCCTAGATTTGCAGTTAAATTTTATAGCATGTTTCATAAAAACTTTAAACTCATTATAGCGGGCTTAATCATCGCTTTTGGTATTTATCAATTTACAGAAAGTCAAATTGGAAATGGCATAGCGCTTATTTTATTTTCGGGTATATTCATCTTCTTATATTTTAAAAACGAAATGATTCTTTTAGCTTTTTTAAGGTTAAGAAAACAAGATTTTGAAGGTACCAAAAAGTGGCTTAACCGCATTAACAACCCTGAAGCTGCTCTAACTCAAAAGCAGCAGGGCTATTTCAACTATTTACACGGTTTGTTATTATCTCAAACCAATATGACTCAAGCAGAAAAGTACTTTAAAAGAGCTATAAAGTTAGGCTTGTCAATGCAACAAGACCTTGCCATGGCTAAGTTGAATCTGGCTGGTATAGCTATGACCAAACGTAGAAAACGTGAGGCTCAACTCTTGCTTAAAGAGGCTAAAACACTGGATAAGCACGGCATGCTAAATGAACAAATCCAGATGATGAAACAGCAAATGAAGCGATTTTAATAGTGTCAACTGCGAAGTTACAAACTTCGCACAGCGTGA
>PXBV01000386.1 GCA_003565575.1 Psychroflexus sp.
ATAAAATTGCTCAAATTGAGTCTGATATGCTAGACTCCGATAAAGATGGTGTGCCAGATTATTTGGATAGAGAGCCAAATACGCCTGCTGGTGTAGCTGTAAACACCAAGGGTGAAGCGGTTGATTTAAATAATAATGGAATTCCAGATGAGCTTGAGCGTGCCCTTGAGAAAATGTATGTTACGAAAGAATTCGGTAGCAAAACTTACGCAATGGCTGGTCTAGATGATGTTAAGCCTGATGCTAATGATGAGTTGCTTAATGTGTACTTCAGATTTGATAGCACTCAACCAGAATTTTATTCTCTAAATGCTATTGATAGAGTAGTAAGATATATGCAAAAATATCCAGAAGAAAAAGCTGTGTTAGTAGGTTATACAGACCAATTGGGTAATGATGATTACAATAATAAACTTTCTGAAGCTAGAGCTAAGCGAGTTTATCAAATCATGATAGCCTCTGGTATAGATGAATCAAGACTAAGCTACAAAGGTGGTGGTATTGATGACTCGAAAGACAAAAATTCAGCAGAAGCTAGACAACTTTCAAGACGTGTGTCTATAGAGTTAATCTCGAATTAATATTCTTTAAAATTAATATCAAACTCCATTAGTAATCTAATGGAGTTTTTTATTTTAACACCAACCCCAAACTCTTTGATGTTGAATTAAGTATTAATTTGTTTTTACTTATCTCCAATTAGTATTTTACCATTCTATATTGGTGTTTTATGTGCTTCTTTTTGTTTAATTGTTACAATCCTAGCTGAATTAAATTAATCATTTCATAACAATAGAGTCTTCAGAAGGTCGTTGGAAAGTCTCATTTTTGCGGTTGATTTTTTCTAAATGGAATCGATTTACCTTGGTTTAATTGCTTTGTTGTTTTTGCTTGCCATTGCAGATCTTGTAGTGGGGGTAAGTAATGATGCTGTTAATTTTCTCAATTCAGCTATTGGCTCAAAGGCGGTTCCCTTACGCACAATTATTATTGTTGCTGGCTTTGGTATCCTTGTAGGAGCCGTATTTTCATCTGGTTTGATGGAAGTGGCCAGAAAAGGTATTTTTAATCCTGAGCTTTTCTACTTTAATGAGATTATCATTATTTTTTTAGCTGTTTTAATTACTGATATTTTACTTTTAGATTTCTTTAATTCAAAAGGTATCCCTATTTCAACTACTGTTTCAGTCGTTTTTGAATTACTTGGTGCAGCTGTCGCTATCACTGTTTTAAAACTTAATGCCTCACAAGACGGATTTTTGCAGTTGAATACATATATTAATGTCCAAAAAGCTACAGAAATCAGCCTTGGTATTTTGATTTCTGTTTTTGTTGCTTTTATTGTTGGTGCTGTAGTTCAATTTCTTTCTAGACTCATTTTTTCTTTTGATTATCATAAAAAATTGAAGTATTTCGGAAGCCTTTATGGTGGGATTTCACTATCATTCATTACTTATTTTATATTTTTAAAAGGAACTAATTCCTTAAGCTTTTTACCGTATGACTTAATTCAACAGGTTCTAGATCATAAAATCTGGTTACTTGGTATTAGTTTTATAATTTGGACATTGGCTTCCCAGCTTATGATTCAAGTTTTCCATTTGCATATTCTTAAAGTTATTGTTGTATTAGGAACTTTTGCATTAGCATTGGCCTTTGCAGGTAATGACTTAGTTAATTTTATAGGGGTAAGTATTGCAGGCTGGCAATCCTTTTTATTATGGCAAGATGCTTTCCTGTCCACAGGGGTTTTACCTTCTCAATTTTTGATGGATGGCCTATCAGGTGAAGTTCAAACCCCTGCGTATTTGCTTTTTATAGCTGGCGGCATTATGGTTTTCACTTTGTGGTTTTCAAGCAAAGCCCAGTATGTTGTTCAAACTGGGGTAAATTTAGGTAGACAGGGAGAAGGGAAGGAACGTTTTCAGCCCAATTTCCTGTCTAGGACAGTAGTTCGGTATGCCGTCTTTGTAGGGCAAACCTTTTCTCAGGTTCTTCCGGATCCTATTCAAGAAAAAATCAACAGTAGATTTAGCCAGCCTGAAAACGCTTTAGAATTAAAAAGAGGAGTTGCTAAGCCAGCATTTGATTTATTAAGGGCTTCTGTTAATCTTGTGCTTGCCAGTATATTGATCTCTATGGCAACAAGTTTTACGCTTCCCTTGTCCACTACCTATGTTACGTTTATGGTGGCTATGGGGACATCCTTTGGGGATAGAGCTTGGGGAAGAGAAAGTGCAGTTTACAGAGTAGCTGGCGTTTTTAATGTAATAGGGAGTTGGCTTGCAACAGCTGCCATTGCTTTTACTGCTTCGGGTCTTATAGCTTTAATCGTTTGGTTTGGCTCCTATTATGCCATTATTATTTTGGCCTTATTCGTGCTCTTGTCAATTGTTAGAAGTGCTATGAGACACACCAAACGGGTGAAGTTTGAAAGAGAGCATAAGCGCTTCAATAAAACAGATCTGATAACTATCAATGAAATTACAAAAGAATCTTCAGACAACATAGTTAAAGTTATTAAGGGAGTTAATGATTTGTTACTGGATGTTGTCAACAACCTCGGTTATCATGATTTAAGCCGACTCAAAAAAAGCCTGAAAACTCAGCAAGACTTGGAAATAATTATAGACGAGTTAAAAGACAACGTGTTTTATTACATCAAGTCCCTAGAAGATAATAATGTTGAAGCTTCAAAATTTTATGTTTTAACTTTGGATTACCTTCAAGATATGGTACACTCTCTTGCTTACATTACTAGAAGTAGCCACACCCATGTGAGTAATAACCATAAAAATTTAAAGTTTAACCAAATACGAGACTTAAAAGGTGTTCAAAGAGATTTAGATGAAGTTCATAATGAATTGGTTAAAGCTTTTCGCTCCTCTGAATTTGATGCTATTGAAAAATTAATAGAAAGTGAACATCGGGTTCTAGATAAAATATCAGATTTAATACAAAAGCAAATACACCGAATTAGGGAGACGGAAAACAGTCCTAAAAACTCAAAATTATATTTTGGAATTTTACTGGAGACTAAAACGCTTACCAAGAGCTCCATCTCACTTCTAGAGCTTTTTAAAGAGTACTACGAGGAAGCGAGACAAGAGTTTTAAGTTTGTAGAAAAGCCACCTATTCTGTAAAGGGGAATGCTTCCCCAGTCCCTCCCAAGGAGGGAGAAGAATTTAGTCGTTAACTTTATGTTTCCATTTCTTTACTTCGTATTTCTACTATCCTTTATCAGTACACCAGTTTACCAGTTTGAGTGTTCGCCGCGTCGAATGTATCGAGAACCATTAAATCTGTTTAAAGTTTAAGCGAGTCAATTTCCCAAAACCAGTGAACCAGTTTGAAAGCTAGGAGGAGGTAAAAGTTAGGTTAAATAACAAACTTCTAAATTCTCTTACATCGAATATAAAGAAAAAAGTCCTCCCCTTTTGGGGGAGTTAGAGGGGGCTTAACCAGTCAACTAGTTTACCAATTTACCAGTTTGAAAGTTGAAAAGTTTAAAGCGGAGAGTTAAGAGTTCGGAAGTTTTTATAATTTAAACCTTAAACCTTAAACCTTAAACCCTAAACCCAAAACCAGTCAAAAGCTAATAACTAATCATCAACAGTTAAAATACATATGGTTATATTTGAATAAAAAATCAAAAGATGAAAATTTATACCAAAACAGGAGATAAAGGAACCACATCATTGTTTGGAGGAAAACGCGTAGCTAAGCATAATATCAGAATCGATAGTTATGGAACTGTAGACGAATTGAATGCCCATTTAGGGTTAGTTAGAGATCAAGATTTAGATGTTAAGTCAAAAGAAGGCTTAATCACAATTCAAGAAAAATTATTTACAGTTGGAGCCATTTTAGCTACCGAACCTAATAAAGCTTCTAGCTTAGCTAAACTGCCTCAGCTCAAACTTAAGGACATAGAATTTCTTGAAAATGAAATAGACAGGATGAATGACGACTTGCCTCCAATGACGCATTTTGTTTTGCCTGGAGGTCACCCTGCAGTATCGCACTGCCATGTAGCTAGGACGGTTTGTAGGCGAGCAGAGCGTATTTGTGCAGCTTTATTCAATCTTGAACCTTTTGATGAAAAAGTCTTAAAGTATTTGAACAGACTTTCGGATTATTTATTTGTTTTAGCAAGATGTATCGCCAAACAAAAAAATGCTGAAGAAGTCAAATGGATTCCCGAAACGTCGAAGTAGTCTTTGAGTTTTGGAGTTCGGTAGTATTTCAGTTTGCTTTTCATTAGAAATAACCCATTGCTCTCCTGAGCATTTCATACCTCAGCGATTGAAGTTAAATTCAAAATCAAATAGGCAATCTGAAGGTTTGCTAGCTGCATAATAGCTTGGTGTCAAATTATTTATATCCCTAGCGGGACATTGTTCAAAACTAATGAAAAGCGAATAAAGCATTATAAATACTGAATTTGAAAGTTATTGGAATATTTGTTTTAAAGATTGTCATTTCAAATCAGAAAATTTAATTTCTACCAGTATACCAGTCCACCAGTAAATTTGAAATCAGAGTCTTAGCAAAAGTTTATAGTCAAATAAATCTCAAAACGATTGGACATTATCCTAAAAAAATTACATTTGCAAAAATTAAAATACCCTTAAGATGTATTGGACTTTAGAACTTGCCTCCTACCTAAGCGACGCCCCGTGGCCGGCTACAAAAGATGAATTAATAGATTACGCGATAAGAACTGGCGCTCCACTAGAAGTGGTAGAGAACTTACAATCCATAGAAGATGAGGGCGATACCTACGACTCTATAGAGGAAATCTGGCCAGATTATCCAACAGACGATGATTATTTATGGAATGAAGACGAATATTAACGTCTCTTTTTCTTTTGCAAAATCTCACTTAAAGTCTCATAAAGAGACTTTTTTTTTTAGTTACCTTTGAATCACTAAATTAATAAAACCATTTATGGGTGTTTTAGATTCCGTTTTAAAAGTATTTGTGGGCGATAAGACTAAGAAAGATCTTAAACTTATCACTCCTATTGTAGACCAAATCAAAAGTTTCGAAAGTCAGTTTGAAGCTCAAAGCATAGATGAACTTCGTCAAAATACAGCTCGTTTCAAAGCTAAAATCAAAGAAGCTACAGCCGATCTTCAATCTCAAATTGATGAGCTAAAAGAAAAGGCCGAAGCCGAACAAGACATTGATGTTAAAGAGAATTTTTATACTGAAATTGACGAGCTTAACGAAAAAGTGTATCAAACCACAGAAGAAGTTCTCAATGAGATTTTACCTGAAGCCTTCGCTACGGTAAAAGAAACAGCGAAGCGTTTTTTTCATAATTCAACTCTAGAGGTTACAGCAACAGAATTTGACAGAATACTTTCTGCAGATAAAGATTATGTGACTCTTGAAGGTGAAAAAGCCATTTGGAGTAATTCCTGGGATGCTGCAGGCAAACCTGTGACTTGGGACATGATTCATTATGACGTGCAGCTCATTGGTGGTATTGCGATGCACCAAGGGAAAATTGCTGAAATGCAAACAGGAGAAGGAAAAACACTAGTAGCAACTTTGCCAGTATATCTTAACGCATTAAGCGGTAAAGGTGTACACCTAGTTACCGTAAATGATTACCTAGCAAAACGAGATAGTGCCTGGATGGCACCTATCTTTCAGTTTCATGGCATGAGTGTAGATTGCGTAGATTACTACAAACCCAATTCTGCAGCAAGACGTAAAGCCTATAATGCGGATATTACTTACGGAACCAACAACGAATTTGGATTTGACTACTTACGTGATAACATGAGTCATTCGCCAGATGATTTAGTACAACGTCCTCACCACTTTGCGATTGTGGATGAGGTGGATTCTGTTTTGATTGATGATGCCAGAACCCCACTCATTATTTCTGGGCCTGTACCCAAAGGCGACGTGCATGAGTTTGAAAACCTTAAGCCGCAAATTGCTCAAATTGTAGAAGTACAACGCAAACACTTGACGGGCGTTTTGGCTGAAGCTAAAAAACTGATTAAAAGCGGAGATACTAAAGAAGGTGGATTTCAACTCCTTCGCGTTTACAGAGGACTTCCCAAAAATAAGGCTTTGATCAAATTTTTGAGTGAAGAAGGGGTAAAACAGATATTACAAAAGACTGAAAACTTCTACATGCAGGACAACAATAGAGAAATGCCGAAGGTAGATGCCGAATTGTATTTCACTATTGAAGAAAAAAGCAATCAAATCGATTTGACTGATAAAGGTATCGATTTTCTTTCTGGAGAAGACAACAAAGACTTTTTTGTAATGCCGGAAATTGGGATGGAAATTGCCCAAATTGAAAAAGAAGGCCTTTCCAAAGAAGAAGAAGCTGAAAAGAAAGAGGAATTATACAGAGATTTTAGTGTAAAAAGCGAACGCATTCACACGCTGAGACAACTTTTAAAAGCATATACTTTATTTGAAAAAGACACCGAATATGTGGTGATGGACAATAAAGTGAAAATTGTAGATGAGCAAACCGGTCGTATTATGGACGGTCGCCGTTATTCGGATGGATTACACCAAGCCATTGAAGCTAAGGAAAATGTAAAAATTGAAGACGCAACTCAGACCTTTGCAACGGTAACTCTTCAGAATTACTTCAGGATGTACAACAAGCTGGCAGGTATGACGGGTACAGCGATGACAGAAGCTGGTGAATTCTGGGAAATCTACAAGCTGGATGTCATGGAAATCCCTACCAATAAACCAATTGCTAGAGACGACAGACAAGACAAGGTTTATAAAACCAAGCGAGAGAAATACAATGCCATTATAGAAGAAGTGGCTAACCTTTCTGCCCAGGGAAGACCGATTTTGATTGGTACAACTTCTGTAGAAATTTCAGAATTACTCAGTAGAATGCTGAAGTTACGTTCCGTCCCTCATAATGTTTTGAATGCTAAATTACACAAACGTGAAGCTGATATTGTAGCTCAAGCGGGTAAAGGCGGCATCGTGACTATTGCTACCAACATGGCGGGGCGTGGAACGGATATCAAATTATCCAAAGAAGTGAAAGAAGCAGGTGGTTTGGCCATTATAGGGACTGAGCGCCACGACTCTAGACGTGTCGATAGACAGTTGAGAGGTCGTGCAGGTCGTCAAGGGGATCCAGGAAGTTCACAATTCTATGTGTCACTAGAAGATAACTTGATGCGTCTCTTTG